>JAWLET010000353.1:0-2664 GCA_041685955.1 Desulfobacteraceae bacterium
GTCGGCATATCCCTCAGGCGGGAGCGTATCCACATGAAGAAACAAAAGAATACGGCCCCGGGCCGCAGCGGCGCCCGCATTCTGCTGCATGGCCCGTCCCCCGGAGACCTTCAACACCCCTGCCCCGGTCCGGGCTGCAATGCTGCAGGTTTCATCCCTACTCCCCCCGTCCGCCACAATGCATTCAACGGCCTCTGCACCCTGAAGCCTCTCCAGCAAGGCCCCGATGGCGCCGGATTCGTTGAGGGTGGGAATAATCACGGAAACCAGGGAATTCCCGGTGAAAATCTCCTCAAACCGCGGATCGTTTTGTATCGTAACCAGATCCTCTGGACGGTCCACATCTCCGAGCACCGGCAGGTCCGCACACGTCAAGCCACCATCCCTGATGCTTTGCTGTGTCTGTGCATAGACGCGGTCGGTCCCCCACTCCTTGGCCTCAAACAGGGAAGGATGGAGAACTTTCATCCCGATGAGATAATATCCGCCGTCAGCAGCTGGACCCAGGGCGATATCCTTATGTGTAAGCCCTTCAAGGGCCTGAAGGAGAATGGCCGGCGTGATTCCCGGCACATCCGAGCCCACCAAAAGAGCGGAGGCAGATCCGCTTTTAAACGCCATACGAAACGCTTTTTGCATCCTGCCGCCCAGACTCCCGGATGACTGGGGGGTATAGTTGAGATCCGTCCCCAGCCAGGCTCGAAACGATTTGCGGGAACTCCCGGTATAACAGACCGTAATATCCACTGCGGCCTCACCCTCTGCCGCTTTTCGCGTTGCCCGGGCTACTGTGACCGTATGCTCGGTCATCCGCCGGTGCAGCTGCGCCGCCTTCTTAGCTCCCAGGGCCGGAATCAGCCGGGTCTTGGCCTTGCCCGGACCTGGGTATCGGGCCAGTATCAGGATATGAGCGCCACCGGGTTTCATGTGAAAATGCTCAGCGAGCGCATTCCCCGCTGCTTGTCGGAGCGAAGCGTAGATTCCGACCTGTCGGGGCGGCGGGGTTAGCGAGCGAAATAAAAAATGGTCAAATTTCCTTACATTTGGGAGATTCCCTGTCCCGCCGAGGCGGGACTGCAGGATTCTTCAATTCCTTATCCGTATCCAAGCGCCTCCAGCGTCTCTTCGCTGATCCCGAGGGCATGAGCGATCTCATGCACCACGGTGATCTCAATCTGTTGCTCCAGGTCTTCGGCTGTTTCGCATACCGCCTCCAGGGGCTCCTGGAAGAGGAAAATGGTGTCTGGAAAAAGCGGGGGCGAGGTAATGGAACGCTCCGGTATGGAAACCCCTGCGTACAGTCCCAGCAGGGACTCGTCGGGGGAAAAGCCCATCTCTTCCAGCATGTCCGGGGAAGGTTGTCTCTGAACGGATATGAGGAGATTGTCCAGATGGCGGCGAATCTCTTCAGGAATGCGAGCAACGGCCCTCTTCACGATCCTGTCGAACGCTTTATCACTCAGCTTCATCTCTTTCTGAAACCAGTTTGACACCCGGAGGGGACGAACCCTTGGTCATGGACGTTTAATCAAACGATGTTCACCTAACCTTCCTGCGGCGGAGGAGTTTTTCGATGCCGATGATCAAACTGATCAAGGCGCTGTACCCCAGCACCAGTCCCCAGTGAACAACCCCCATGGGTTGAGTTTGAAAGATGGTATTGAAAACGGGGGTATAGGTAAAGAGGGCCTGAAGGCCGGCCATGACGGCCACACCGCCCCACAGCCAGCGATTGGAGAAGAGGCCCAGTTGCCGGAACGACCGGGTGAGGGAACGGCAGTTGAACAGATAGAACATCTCGCCGAAGACAAATGTATTGACCGCTATGGTCCGGGCCAGGTCTTGATTGCCCGAGGCCTGAATCTCCATTTGAAAAAGGCCGAATGTCCCCATGAGCAACAGGAGGCTCATGAGCACGATTCTGAAAATAAGGGCACGGTTGAGGATCGGTTCCCCCGGTTCCCGGGGCTGGCGGGTCATGATGCCGGGCTCCTTGGGCTCGAAGGCCAGTGTAAGCCCTAACAGCAGGGCCGTGGTCATGTTGATCCACAGAATCTGCAACGGAAGAATGGGAAGGGCAACGCCCAGGAAAATGGCCAGCATGATCACCAGGGCCTCACCGCCGTTGGTCGGAAGGGTCCAGGTGATGAACTTGGTCAGGTTGTCGAAAACCCCCCGCCCTTCCTCCACCGCAGCCTTGATGGTAGAGAAATTGTCGTCGGTAAGCACCATGTCGGCTGCCTCCTTGGAGACATCGGTCCCGGTGATTCCCATGGCAACGCCGATATTGGCCTGTTTGAGGGCGGGCGCGTCGTTTACCCCGTCTCCGGTCATGGCCACCACACGATCGCGTTTCTGAAGGGCCTCTACCAGCCGAAGCTTCTGTTCCGGCGATACCCGGGCAAATACGGCGGTCTGCTCGGCCGTATCCACCAATGCTTCATCCCCAAGCTGGGAGAGATTGTGCCCCGTAATCACCTCCCGGGTGTGAATGGAACAGGCCTCGCTGCACAACCCCAGCTGGCGGGAAATGGCCGCAGCAGTGCCCGCGTGATCGCCGGTGATCATCTTGACCAGAATGCCCGCTTTCTGGCAAACCCGGATGGCCTCCATGGCCTCCGGCCTGGGCGGGTCGATCATCCCCTGAAGACCCAGAAAGGTGAG
>JAWLET010000064.1:0-11426 GCA_041685955.1 Desulfobacteraceae bacterium
GGTTTGCCTGAAAGTACCCACTGTTTTTCGATGACAAAACGTCCGTTTTCCCGCTTTCCTCCCCCCTGCCCGGCCTGAAATGCCCTCGAGGAAAAAAAGGAGTTATGCGTTCCCCTAATTGAGCAGGGACAAGGAACTCCGCAGTTTGACGCCGACCTGCCCCGATAATGCGGGGGATTGTGAAAAAGGACCATTTATGGATGGAAACTTGCTAATGGCTGTGCCTTTAAAGCAACCCCTTTTCCCCAAGCCAGTCCCGGGCCACCGAACCGGCATCCTTGTGTTTCATGTCCACCTCGGCATTGAGTCTCTGCATCTCTTCGGTGGTTAACTTTTCTGCCAGGGGCCCCAGGATTTCCGGAATCCGGGGATACTCGTCCAGGACCTGCTTCCGGAGTACCGGAGCCGGGTTGTACACGGGGAAAAAATGTTTGTTATCCCGGAGTCGAATAAAATCAAATGCCGCAATCCGTCCGTCCGTGGCAAACCCCATGGAAACATCCACCTGTTTATCTTTCAACGCCTGATAAAGCAGCCCGGAATCCATCTTCTTCACCCTGCTGTACGGAATTCGAAAGTCATAGGTCTTCATCAGGGGCTTAAACCCGTCCGGCCGTTCCCAGAACTCTGCGTTCACCCCCACCACCAGCCCCTCGGGCTGTTGGTTGATATACCGGCCCAGATCGCTGATGGTTTTGAGGCCCAGCCTATCGGCCTGCCCTTTTCTCATGATCAGGTTATAGGTGTTGTTCAACGCCACCGGTCGGAGCCAGACCAGGCCCTCTTTTGCATCCGCTTCCTTCACCCATTCATAGACCCGCTTGGAGTCGGTCATAATCTCGGGATTCGACCCTTGGTGATACACCGTATAGGCCGTACCCGTGTACTCGTAGTAAAGGTCGATCTGATCATTGAGAAGCGATCGCCGCACCACAGCCGATCCCACACCGGTCTCCAGCTGCACTTGAAATCCCGCTTCCTCCAGCAGAAACTTGGCCAGCTCGGCCAGAATATATTGCTCTGTGAAATTCTTTCCGCCCACCACGATCTTCTGATCGGCTGAAGCCAATCCCGTTCCCTCCACCAGGGCGGTGACGAGGATGATCATTCCCACCAGATTTCTCATTTTCATATGACCTCGCTTTCTTCCATTTGGGACGTCAGTTTCGTAACTTCACCCCCTGCAAGCTATGCAGATGCCTGCCCCTTAAACCGCAGGCCCTTGGGTATCAGAATAAATCCCAGCAGTTCCACCATAAAATCGCACCCCAGGGCCAGAAGAATGGTGGGAATGGCTCCGGCCAGGAGTTTATCCGGACGCATGAGATCGATGCCGGTAAAGATCTGCTCCCCCAATCCGCCGGCCCCGATAAGAAAGGCCAGGGCCGCGGTACCGATATTGATGACCAGGGATATGCGAAAGCCGGTCAGGATGACCTGCATGGCGTTGGGGAGTTCCACTTCCCACAGGATCCGGGTATTGGACATGCCCATGCCTTTGGCCGCATCAATCATCCATGGGGGGACGGAAGTAATGCCCGCCAAGGTGTTCCTGGCGATGGGTAAAATGGAGTACACAAACAGGGCAAATACCGCGGTTTTAAACCCGATCCCCAGAAAACTCATGGCCAGGGCGATGACGGCCAGGGAGGGCACGGTCTGACCCAGTCCCACTATGTACATGATGATCCCTGCAAGCCTCCTGAACACAGGCCGGGTGAACACAATGCCCACGCCCAACCCTGCGGCTGTGGCCAGGGTCATACTCACGGCCACCATGGTCATGTGTTGTCCCATCAGGTGCAGCGTATAGGCGAGCTCGTAAGGATCGGAAAAATAGCCGATTAGGCCCACCCTATCCAGGCCCACCCCTACGGCAATCAGCAGCAGGATGAGAAACATCCGGTAGCCTTTATTACACCACCCCTTCATGATACCCCTGCCTGTCCGATCTTTA
This sequence comes from Desulfobacteraceae bacterium, assembly GCA_041685955.1. GTDB lineage: Bacteria > Desulfobacterota > DSM-4660 > Desulfatiglandales > Desulfatiglandaceae > JAIPDZ01. The sequence goes on from JAWLET010000064.1 coordinate 1,958, forward strand.
ACCCCCGGGGCGTGACCAGCCGCTCCAGAAGGGCCATACCGCCGTCCACCCCAATGGCCAGTACAGAGACCAGCACGGCCCCGGTGATGATCATCTCCTGATACGTACGGGCGATACCCTGCTGGATGAACACCCCCAGCCCTCCGGCCCCGATGTAGGCAGCAATGGCGGCAATGCCGATACTCATGACCGCCGCCGTTCTCAGCCCGGCAATGATCACAGGGATGGCCAGCGGGATTTCGATCTCCCTGAGCACCCGCCAGGGACTCATCCCCAACCCCCGTGCAGCCTCCACCAGTTCAGGGGGAACATTCCGGATGGCCGTATAGGTGTTTCGTATGATGGGAAGCTGGCAGTACAATACCAGAGCGATTACGGCGGGAACCTTTCCAAGCCCCAGGTTTACGATGGAGAGGATGGGAAGCATGATCCCGAACAGGGCAATGGACGGGGTGGTCATAAGCACGTTGGCTGCGTTGATGACGTTTTGGGCCGCCCGTTCGCTCCGGGTGATGGCAATACCCGTGGGCACGCCGATCAGAATGGCGAGAAAAATGGCTACGGACACAATCCAGATATGCTCCCAGGTCAACAGCCAGCACTTATCCGCATTGTCAATCATGAACCGGAGCACGTTCATCCCTCAGGGACCTCCCTTTTCTTCATAGATATCCAGGATGGTTCTCTCGATATCCTCCATTCGCAAAACTCCCAGCAGGGCGCCGTGCTCGTCCACCACCGGCAGGATCTTGATCTGTTGCATGAGCATGGTGGACATGACATCCTTGAGGGTGTGGTATGGTTCCACCGGTTTGGGGAAGGCCTTGACCATCTCCCGGACAGGCCCGGATCCCTGTTCCAGCATCTTGGGGGTGACGTAACCCACGGGCCTGTCCGGGTCCGCCACAATCCCCTCTCCCAGGTCCTTTTCCCGGAGAACCGCCAGGGCCTCCCGGGCGTCTTGGGAGCCTTCCAGAATATTTTCCGGTTTCCTGTTCAAGGCGTCTTTGGCCCGGAGCAACCCTAACACCTTAAGGGCCCGGTCCGCCCCTACAAAATCTGCAATATACTCGTTTTTGGGATGGGTCAGGATGGCCTCAGGGGTATCGTACTGGATGAGCTTTCCCTCCTGGAATATGGCGATCTTATCCCCCATTTTGATGGCCTCGTGGATATCGTGGGTCACAAAGGCGATGGTTTTTTTGAGCTTGCCCTGGACCCGCAGAAATTGGTTCTGAATCTCTTCCCGGTTGATGGGATCAATGGCCCCGAAGGGTTCATCCATCAGGAGGATTTCCGGGTCTGCAGCCAGGCAACGGGCCACACCCACCCGCTGTTGCTGGCCGCCGGACAGTTCCGCCGGATAGCGATGGCCAAAGGCGGATGGATCCAGTTGCAGCATCCCCAAAAGTTCATCCACCCGCTCTTGAATCCGATCTTCCTCCCAACCCAGAAGGCGCGGCACCGTAGCGATGTTCCCGAAGATGGTCTTGTTGGGGAAAAGTCCGACCGCCTGAATGGCATATCCCATGGACTGCCGGAGCCTAACCGGATCCATGGACGTAATGTCCTGGCCGTTCACGGAAATGGTCCCCCGGGTCAAGGGGATCAGCCGGTTGGTCAGCCGAAGCAGGGTGGTCTTTCCGCAACCGGAGGGACCCAGGAAGACGACCAGTTCCCCCTTCTGGATCTCAAAAGTGATCTCCTTTAGGGCCACCACTTCCTCCCGGCCGGAGCCGAAGATTTTGGTAACTCCCTCGTACCGGATCATAAATACCCCTTATGGCTTCCTGCTGAATGCATCCAGGGCTGCGTCCCTGGAGCGCAGGAGATGTCTTCATAACACAGACCTGATACCCTCAGGATAACCAAATCAATGCCGTTTTGCAATGAGGACTTTTCACGGGGTTCCCCTGCTTCCATCCCGGTCCCGGCCCTTCATCCTTTTATCCTCACCTGAAAGGTTTTGCCCCAAGGCAACCCCGGCCACATTTTGACGGGAAGGCCACACCTGTGGTAAGCTTGCAGCGTCATTGAAGTTATCGAATGCAAACCAATCCCGAATTCACGGGGACAAGGAGTCTTTTGGATGGGCAGCCAACCGGAGAAAGTCATCTATTCCATGATGAAGGTCAGCAAATATCACCAGAAAAGGCCGGTATTACGGGACATATCCCTCTCCTATTTTTATGGGGCCAAAATCGGTGTCTTGGGGTTGAACGGTGCAGGAAAGAGCACCCTTTTAAGAATTATGGCAGGGGTGGATACAGAATACGATGGAGAAGCCGTTCTTTCACCGGGATACACCGTCGGGTTTTTAGAACAGGAGCCCGGGCTGGATGCAGACAAGACGGTCAAGGCCGTGGTTGAAGAGGGCATGCAGGACACGGTGAATCTGGTTCGCGAATACAATGAAGTGAGCGAACGATTTGGGGACCCCCTGTCCGATGACGACATGGACCAACTGATCGAGCGGCAGGGGGAGTTGCAGGAGGAGATCGATCATCTCGATGCCTGGGATGTGGAGGCACGCCTGGAAATGGCCATGGACGCCCTGCGCTGCCCACCGGGAGAGACGCCCATTCAAGTGCTTTCCGGAGGGGAGAAAAGACGCGTGGCCCTGTGCAGGCTTTTACTGCAGCAGCCGGACATCCTGCTTTTGGATGAGCCCACCAATCACCTGGATGCCGAAACCGTGGCCTGGCTCGAAAGGCATCTTCAGCAGTACCAGGGCACGGTGATTGCCGTCACCCATGACCGATACTTTCTGGACAATGTGGCGGGGTGGATCCTGGAGCTGGACCAGGGACATGGCATTCCCTGGAAAGGGAATTATTCTTCCTGGCTGGAACAAAAACAACTCCGGCTCAAACAGCAGGAAAAGCGGGAGACAGAGCGGCAAAAGACCCTGGAGCGGGAGCTGGAATGGATCCGCATGTCTCCCAAAGGCCGCCAGAGCAAAGCCAAGGCCCGTATCAATGCCTATGAGACCCTCCTCAACCAGAATCCTGAAAAGCAGGCCCTAGCGCTTGAAATCTATATTCCGCCCGGCCCCCGGCTGGGAAAAACGGTGATTGAGGCCGAAGATGTGAGCAAAATTTACGGAGACCGGGTTCTGTTTGAAGGGATGACTTTTTCCCTGCCCGCAGGCGGGATCATCGGGGTCATCGGTCCCAACGGTGCGGGCAAAACCACCCTGTTCAAAATGATTGCCGGCTTGGAGAAGCCGGACTCGGGCACCATCCATATTGGTGACACCGTGAAGCTCGCCTATGTGGATCAGGAAAGGGATACCCTGGAACCGGAACGGACGGTGTGGGAGGTCATTTCAGGGGGAAAAGACCTCATCCAGCTGGGGAAAAATGAGGTGAACTCCAGGGCCTATGTGGCCCGGTTCAATCTCTCCGGCGCAGAGCAGCAAAAAAAGGTGAAGGTCCTTTCAGGGGGAGAGCGCAACCGCGTCCATCTGGCATGCATACTCAAGCTGGGGGCCAATGTACTGCTTCTGGATGAACCCTCAAACGACCTGGATGTGAACACCATGCGGGCCCTGGAAGAGGCCCTGGAACATTTTGCCGGGTGCGCGGTGATCATCAGTCACGATCGCTGGTTTCTGGACCGGGTCTGCACCAACATCCTATCCTTTGAAGGGGACAGCACCGTCCATTGGTTTGAGGGCAATTATTCCGATTATGAGGCGGACAAGAAAAAGAGGCTGGGGAAGGCGGCGGAACAACCCCACCGCGTAAAATACAGGCAACTGGCCCGGTAATCAGAAAGTTATGGAGTACCCAAATCCAGTAAAAACAGCTTGGGTTCTGATGCAAAACCCTCTATTATCAACCCCAAGCACCATGATAACTCTACATCAATCACTCTCGAGAACAGGCGGGGGAGTACAGCCTCCGGCTCCGAGATCCTCCGGCTCGAAGAGAAACGGAGATTTTTTAAATGGAAACCAAGGGGAAATCAAAGATGAAGATGAAAACCAGATCCGGGGCGCCACCCATGAATGCACCCACGCCGACCCGCATTACCGAAAAAGAAGTCACTGATGCGCAAAGGGCTTGGGGGGATGCCATTGTTTCCATCGGAAAAGCTTATCAAAATGGAGATGACTATAAAACGTTAGGAGCAAGTACTGTGGCTGCACTCTACGGTTATGATGCGGGCACGGTTTTATTCAAACCCACAAAGGCTTCACAAAAACAGTTTCGGCTAACCCAAGAAGAGGCCTTATCTTACTTTGTTACCGGTATGATCCCTGAAGACCATGGGTTCGCGCTTCAACCCTGGACTAAGGTCCGATTCGAAAACTCGGGAATAATCATTGATGGTGAGTCCGCCATGGCCATGGGAAATTACTATTTTACGGATGCCAATACGAACAAAGAAGTGAAAGTGGAGTTTACTTTCGGGTATCACAAAGACGAGACCGGAAAATTGCGGATCAATCTTCACCACTCGTCATTTCCGTATGCTTCGACGCAGTGAAGTGAGGCTTCTCAAAAACCGAGCTCGGCAAGGTTACCTCCAGGGTCGAATGTATGATATGGGGCAAGGGTATCAAAAGTTTGGACTTGATCACTACGGATCCCCATAAAGAATTGCCCAGCGGGGTTTTAAGGGACCTGCGACAAATGGCATCCGCCGTCTGAGGAAGGCGCTTGCCCTCCAGTCACGAAATGACCAGTAAAAGCGGTAGTTTTTTTAAAACAGGTTCCAATTTTTCAGCACTGCAAAGCTGATACGGATCGCAACTGTAGGCCGTGCTCTTGGGCTCCCTGCCAATATGCATTACAACCGGTTTTCCATTTATCCGGCAACATTCATACAGGCGATCCATATGATCATGGGTCATGTCAAAGCACTGGACATGAGCATGCAGCTTCAGCCCTCCCAGCCCGGCATCAAATGCTTCCTGTAAAATGTTTTCCGCATCTTTCTCCCCGGGGAATACGGTAGCCATTCCTGTAACCTGACGGCCGTATTCTCTGCATGTCTCAAACATATAGGTGTTCAGTCGTCTCGCAATCCCTGGCTTATGGGCATACTGGAGTGCAATGATATGGTTTATACCGTGTGACAGCAGAAACTCAAATATCTGTGCTGATGTCATTTGATACCGGATGTGCCAGGCATTTTTATCAAACCATTTCCAGATTGCAGAGAAAATATCGGGGGGGAAAATATGGACATGGGCATCGATTACGGGAGGAAGTCCCGCAGGAACCATCAGACCTTCCTGATCATCGATCGACGGCATATTCGGTTTCAGCATGGTAATCCCAATCTGATCCGCTTACCCCCGTCCTGTCGGCGGTCAGGTTCAGGTGCAAAAAGGTCCGCTGTCAAAGGCCCAACCCGTTTTTCCATCTTAATCCCGTTCAAACCTCTCCAGTTTTAAGGTGACAAGATTATGACTATCCCGGCATTGCAATTCAATGGTATCGCCTTTCCACCAGGGGAGATTTCCTCCGAACTGGAACGTGGAAAGGTCGGGGAAAATATCATGATAGAAAAATCCGCATAACCCACCAGGATCATGACAGCTGATCCCAAATGTATCCCCCGTATGATGGCCGGCACTGCATTCACCTTTCACCCCTGTGATGGTGGCCATGACTTTTTTACCGATCCCTGGATTTTTTGCCATTGTGATTACCCTCCCTTTTTGAAATACCAACGTACATAACGCAGAATTAACCCTGCGGCAACGCCGCCCGCCGCCATACAAGGGTATTATGAACTCAGACCTATTACACGCCCTATGGGTGCTGGCTGGTTCCCATTCATAAATGATCTGCCACAGCCATCATCTCTCTGTGTTGAAACCGGGTCTACACCACTTCCGTAATATACTTCTTCTTCAACAACCGCCAGAACACCACGGCAAAGGCGGTTAGCGGAATCGCCAGCATCATACCGATGATGCCGCCCAGCGCCGCCCCCCAGAAGAAGACCGCGAAGATGATGAGGGCCGGATGCAGGCCGGTACGGTTGCCCATAATTCTCGGGGTCAGAATATAGCCTTCGATGGCCTGTACCACACCGAATACCACCAGCACCAGCGCCACCCGCAAGATGCCCCCCTCATTGCTGAAATAGGCCAGCGGCAATGCCACGGCAAGACCTGCAATGCTCCCCAGATAGGGGATGATGTTAAGCAGCCCCAGGACCATGCCGATCACAATACCGTAGGGGAGTCCCACCAGGGCGAACCCCATCGCAAACAGAGCGCCCTGAACCAGGGCGATGATGATCTGGCCGCGGAAAAACGTGAGGAGAATGCCGATGAACTGATCCACCAGATAGATAACGTCTTCTTTGGTGCCCTTCTTTAAAAACGGCAGAAATTCGCCAATCTGCCTGGTTTCAAAGGGCTTGGCCATTAAAAAGAATGCCAGATAGATGGGAAGTACGGCCCAGGCGAACAAGCCGGCTGCAGACTGAAACATCTGGACCATGGACTGTGACATCTGCTCTCCTGAAACCTGGATCGCATCGGCCACCATCTGCCCGGGATTATCCAGCAGATTACCGAGCCTGGACATCAACTCGTATTTCTTCAGCAGTGCCGTGAATTGAGGCCAATAGGACTGAACCGCTTCCTGCACGGCATTGATCAGGAAGGGCAATTCGTCCAACAGCAGGAGCAATTGATTGATGACAAAAACACCGGCAAACCATATAAAGGCGCCCAGCGGAACCATCGCGGAAACAAAAAACAGGATCAGGGCCCTGGCCCGGGAGTCGCGACAGACCTTGAGGAGCAAGTCATAATAGGGCCGAAACAGCATGGTCAGGATACCCGCCACCACGGGCGGAAACAATACATTCTTAAAAGCGCCCACAAAGTGGGCCAGTCCCCACACCATCACGCTGAACACCAGCACCAGCATCAGCACCGCTCCCAGGGTTATGGCAGCGGCAACGGTGGTGCGCTGTCGTGGTCCCAGGTCCAGTTCTTCAAACATCGGGTCTCCTAAGAGATATCATTAAATTGCTCATTTTAGGGTGATCCCTCTATGAGAATAATGTCAAGCGATTTAGCCCTGCCCCCCCGTTATCTCCCCATTGGAATCTACAGAATTGCCGCATGGTATTCAAATCCAAGGACAAAATCAACACCTATGAGAGGTGTGAATGAATTTATATACGCCTCTTTTTGGGTCTGTAGAGGATACGAAGGTTCAGGCCCTGGCCTGAAACGGCCTTTTCACCCACAGCAGTCCAAGGCCCAGGATCATGATGGCGCCTGCATAAAAAGGCATGTGGAGCCCCTTCACATGCACAATCCAGCCCATGAGCAAGGGACTCAACACCGTGGCCGACGTAATCATGGTGAACCTCACCCCCATGGCCAGTCCTGAACGGCTGTGATCCGAGACCATGACCATGGTCAGGGGTTGGGAGATACCGAAACCGAAACCCGCCAGAAGCAAAACCGCGCCCAGCCATCCGGGAGCGGAAAATAGGGGGAGCAGCCCATACCCGGCGGCCAGCAGGATCAGGGTCACGGCAAGGAGCCCCTCCCTGCTCACCCTGCCCATGACCCGTCCGATGGTCAGCCGTACCGCGGCCATGGCCGCGGCAGAGATCCCGTAGAGCACCCCTATGGTGGTTTCATCCAGGGCCTTTTCTTTTAAGAGCACCGGCAGAAACGAGCTCCTGAGGTTGACCACGAAGACCACCATAAAAGAGACCACCAGGGCGCTGACCAGCCTGGAATCTGCAAACAGGCCCTTTAGCTGGGACCCCATCCCGGTCTCATGTTCCCCACCTGGCCCGGCTGAACCCGATTCTTTTCTCAGGAAAAAGACCATTATTCCGGTAGCGGCCAGAAGACCGGAAAGGGCAAACACCCGCCGATAGCCAAAACCCACGCTCAGGGCGCCCCCCAGCGGAGGACCCAGCATGAACCCCAGGGAGGCCATCAGGGCCAGAAAGCCGAATCCCCGCTCTCTCAGATGCGCTTCGGACAGGTGGGAGACATAGGTCTGGCTGGAAACGATCAGGAAAAGAAAGCCCAAGCCCCCGAAGATCTGGGCGAGGATCAACACCCCCAGGGAGGACGAGATGGCCAGGAGGATACTGTAGGCGATATTACAGGCCGCCCCGCTCAGAAGCACCGCCCTTATGCCCGCTTTTTCGGTGATGCCGCCGATGGGGGTGGCCAGGAACATGGCCAGGAGATTAAAGGAGCTGGCCACCAGCCCGATCTCTGTGGGGCCCCCGCCCAGTTCCTGGGCAAAGAGGGGTATCAGGGGAAACACCATTCCGTGCCGGATGAAATGGAGGACATAAACCGCTCCCAAAAGGCGGAAATTATGACGCTCAGGGGTATGGTTCAATTCCGCTTCTCCCTCTCCTTGGGGCCAAAGGGCTCAGCCGCTTTTATGGAATTTCCAGGCCAGGAACAGGCAAAAACATGCCGCTCATTGTCATCTTTTTATTTCTCGACTATAATTTCAAGAAAATCAACCCCACTATAAAGGAGTCGTTATGAATACCATCATCCAAAAAACAATAAGGACAGGGCCGTGTGACCTCAACTCCCTTTACGTCTCTGGCGGGACCCGAAAATCCATCCTCCTCCTGCACGGGGCCAATTTTTCAGCCCAGACCTGGCGCGAACTCGGCACCCTGGATCAACTGGCCCGAGCCGGTTTTGAGGCCCTTGCCGTGGACATGCCGGGATTCGGGCTTTCTCCCCAATGCCGGATACCCACCGCCGAGGTTCTGGCCGGGGTCATTCAGGCCTTGGATATGGACCGGCCAGTGCTCATGGGCCCCTCTCGAGGGGGTCGATACTGCCAGGAGTTCATCTTCACCCGGCCGGACATGGTGGGCGGTCTGGTCCTGGTGGGGTCGGTGGGTGTGGAGGAAAACAAGGACCATTTCAAGACCATCGACGTCCCCTGCCTCCTGGTTTGGGGAAGGCATGACCGGGTCTCCCCGGTCCATAACGCAAAATTTCTGCATCAGGAGATCCCGAACTCTCAACTGGCGATCGTGGAAGGTGGCTCCCACCCTTGCTATTTGGACCAGCCGGAGGTGTGGCATAAGGAATTACTCGGCTTTTTGAACGCCCATTGGCCTGAAGAGGCCTAAGGTTTCTGGAAAAGGCTGTCCTGCCGTATCCATACCCTCATCAAGGAAAACAAAGAGTTACGCGTCCCGCTCTCCTTGAGCGGGATCAAGAAACTCCGCAGTTTGACGCCGAATTATCCCGTTAATGCGGGGAATTGCGGAAAGGGGACATTTATGGATGGAAACAAGGCTAAGGATTTGGCTGATTTTTACGGTATTCTCCCATGGCGTTAGGCGCTAAGACGGCGTGAAGGACCTTTTCCGGCGTGATCCTACCCGCTTCGTGATGAATGCATTCGTTTGGAGCACAGGCCTTTTCCGCCACAGACATCAAATAATTACTAGTCTTCGCAAAATTATTACCATGCACTTTCTT
>JAWLET010000354.1:0-2611 GCA_041685955.1 Desulfobacteraceae bacterium
CAATGACAGGATCAATAAGACCAAAAAGACCTTGGCGCCTTGCTGCTTATCCATTTCGTAACCGTTCAGGGGTTCAGAGGTTTCCCGTTTCAAGAGAGTGTAGGCGGATCTCTGACATCCGATCTCGGAGCTCTGGTCCTTAAGGAAAATACTATAGTGCGGGATAGGCTGATAGTCAAAAAAAAACACCCTCCATACGGCTTTGCCGGCTACGCTTCAATCCTGGCGCCGTCTGTTAGCTGGTCTTTCTCCATGGTAAACAAGGCATCAAGGAGCGCCATTTGGAAAGTTCCAGGCCCCCGGGCGTCCCTGGCCCCCAATTCACCGGCCAGGCCAAAGTAGGACAGGGCCGAGGTCGCCGCGTCCACCGGATCTTTTTCCACGGCTGCAAAGGCCCCGATCAGGGCCGTGGCCGTGCATCCGGTTCCGGTAACATACCCCATCATTTCATGCCCGTTTGAAACCCGCAGGGTTCGTTTACCGTCGGTGATCAGATCCACCGGACCGGTTATGGCCAGGGTAGTGCCCAGGGCTTCTGCCAGCTTGAACGCCCCTTCCCTGACCTCATCCACGCCGTGAACGGCATCCACGCCTTTGGTGCGGGCGTCTGCCTGGACCAGGGAGAGAATCTCGGAAGCATTGCCCCGGACCACGGATATGGAAAGTTCACGCAGGAGTCGTGTGGCGGTTTGGGTGCGAAACCGGGTGGCCCCCGATCCCACAGGATCGAGGATAACGGGAATATGCAAGGCATTGGCCCGCTTTCCCGCCAGGAGCATGGACTCCACCCACGACGCCGTAAGGGTCCCGATGTTCAACACCAATGCCCCGGCCATGGCAGCCATCTCTTCCACTTCTTCCCGGGCATGGGCCATCACCGGAGAAGCACCGGATGCCAACAGGGCGTTGGCGGTATAATTCATGACCACGTGGTTGGTGATGTTGTGAATCAAAGGTCGTTTGACCCGAAGGGCCTTCAGGGTTTCGGCTGCCTTTCGAGCCGGTGCAGCAACAGACATATGACCTCCCTAATTCTGTTTTCTCCGTTGCCGTAACGGCAGGTAACGGATATCCTTACTTCCTGAAATGGTCCCATCCGGAAGGGCGCATATTCTTTTGGATACCCTCCACGGTGCTCAGTTGGATCTCCCCCGCCTTGGGGGTCATGGCGCCGATCTCGTGAACCGGCGCCCCGCCAATGTGGGTAATGAGGGAACAGAGCCTGCCCGCCTGGTCAGGGGAGACGGTTATGATCAGTTCGTAATCGTCGCTGTCTTTAAGGACCACCTCGTGCGGCTTCATGTTCATGCCCCGGGCAAAGGTCTTGAGCGGCTCACTCAAGGGAAGCTTTTCCTCCCATAGACGGGCCCCCAACCCGCTCTCGGTACAGATATGACCCAGATCTCCCAAAAGACCGTCACTGGTGTCAATCATGGCCGTGGCCGCGCCTGAACAGGCCACGGCATATCCTTCATGGGCCCGGTGGCCAGGCAGAGTATAGGCCGTCACCAGGGGGTGCTCTTGGAGATCCTGTGATTGGCCCTGCTTGAGCAAAAGATCAAGTCCTGCCCCGGATTGACCCGGATATCCGGTGACCAGAATCACATCGCCCGCCCGGGCCGTGGACCGCCGCACTGCACAACCTGCCTTTATTTCACCCATCAGGGTGATATCGATAAACAGGCCATCCCCGGATTGGGTAATATTGCCGCCCATGATGGCGGCATCAAAGGGATTGAGCTCAGCCACAAAGCCTGCATACATGGATTCCACATCCTTGATCCGGGTGTCCGGCTTCAGCCCGAGGGAAATTACGGCGTACAGGGGCCGTCCGCCCATGGCGCCGATATCGCTGATGTTCAGGGCCATGGCACGCCGTCCTAGGTCAAACCCTGAAATATATTGGGGAAGGTAATGCCGGCCTTCCACCACACAGTCACAGGTGACCAGAATGTCGTATCCGGAACGGGCGGAAAAAACAGCACAATCATCTCCCAGGCCCATGGAATCCTCTCCCCGGACCTCAACCCCCTCCCTTTTGATGACCTCCCGGATCCGGTCTATGAGCCCGAATTCCCCGATTTGTGATAGGGTCTTCTCCATGCAATCCCCCCGGCCTTTATTTCATCAGCGCCTCCCGCAGGGTCCGGGCAGCGGCTTCAGGGTCTTGTTTACAACACACCGCGGATATTACGGCAATTCCATGGGCGCCCGCCCTCATGATCTCCGGGGTGTTTCCGGCATCTATGCCCCCGATGGCGATAACGGGCACGGGAATCTGGGCCGCCAACTGTTCCAGGATTTCAATGCCCCGCACGGGTCCGGCATCATCCTTGGAGCTGGTGGGATAAACAGGCCCGAATCCCACATAATCGGCCCCGCCTGAAACACATTCGCGGGCCTCTTCAAGGGTGGATGCAGACCCGCCGATAATCCGGTCCGCTCCCAGAAGTTCCCTGGCCAGGGGGATGGGAAAATCATCCTGGCCCAGGTGTACGCCGTGGGCGTTGCTGGCCAGGGCGATATCCACCCGGTCATTCACAATAAAGGCCGCCCCTCGATCAGCGCAAAGGGCCCGCATCTTCCGGGCCAAGTCAATCATCTCCCGGGA
>JAWLET010000003.1:0-43983 GCA_041685955.1 Desulfobacteraceae bacterium
TCGTCCAGGACGATCTTGCCGTTTTCCATCACGTATCCGTGGCTGGCAATGGACAGAGCCAGACGGGCATTCTGTTCCACCAGGAGGATGCTGACCCCTTCCTCCTGATTGATCTCCTGAATGATCTTGAATATCTCAGACACCAGGAGGGGGGACAGCCCCATGGAGGGTTCGTCGAGAAGCATGAGCGTGGGGGTGGACATGAGTCCTCGTCCGATGACCAGCATCTGCTGCTCTCCGCCGCTGATATACCCGGCAAGGACATTTTTCCGGGCCTTGAGTCTGGGAAAGTATTCATAGACCCGTGCCATGTCCGCTCTCATGTTTGACCTGTTTTTGTTGGTGTGGCCGCCGGCAATGAGGTTTTCATCCACGGTCAAATCCTCAAAAACCCGGCGACCTTCCATGACCTGAAAGATCCCCATACGCACGATCTCTTCGGGTTGCTTCCGGTCGATGCGTTTTCCTTTAAATGTGATGGAGCCGTCCGTGACTTCCCCGTCTTCGGATTTGAGCAGGCCGGAGATGGCCTTGAGTGTGGTGGTCTTTCCGGCTCCGTTATTGCCGAGTACGGTAATGATCTGTCCTTGATTTACCTGAAGAGACATCCCCTTCAATACCAGGACCACATTGTGATAGATGACCTCGATGTTGTTGACGGTTAGAAGCGGGTCCATGTTTATGCCCCCAACCTGGAATAGGTGAGGTCTTCCTCGCCCAAGTACGCTTTGATTACCTTTTGGTCATGCCGGATAGTTTCCGGTTTGCCCTCAGCGATCTTTTCCCCGAAGTCCAGTACGCAGATCCGGTCTGAGATGTCCATGACCACCCCCATGTCGTGTTCAATGAGAATGATGGTAATGTCCCATTCCTCGTTGATGTCCAGGATGAATCGGGCCATGTCTTCGGTCTCTTCCAGGTTCATGCCTGTGGCCGGTTCATCCAAAAGGAGAAGCTTGGGTTTCATGGCCAGGGCGCGGGCCAACTCCACCCGTTTCTGAAGTCCGTAAGGCAAGGCATGCACCACCTGTTTGCGGATCTGTTCGATTTCCAAAAGATCGATGATTCTCTCTTCGATATCCTTGCGAAGGGCCATCTCTTCAGCCCGGGACCTGCCGTAATAAATGCCTCCGAACAGAAATCCGGATGTGAGGTGTACGTGCGCGCCCAGTTTGATATTGTCCAGGACGGTCATGTGGGCGAAGAGCTCCACGTTCTGAAAGGTGCGGGCGATTCCCATGTCGGCGATTTTGTGCGGCTTGGTGTGGGAGATATCCCGGTCCTCAAACCGGATGGTTCCCTTATCAGGATGGTAGAAGCGATTGATACAATTGAGAAGGCAGGTCTTGCCCGCGCCATTGGGGCCGATGATGGAAAATATTTCTCCCTTTCTGACAGCAGTACTGACGTTGTGAAGGGCCATCACCCCCCCGAAACTGAGTTGGAGATCTTGGAGTTCAAGCTGGTATTGGGGTCTATTTTCCATTCAAGATTCCCGGTCCATGCTACTGTTATTCAATGGCTTCCACCTGTTTTACCCGGACCACGGTCTTCATCTTAAATCCCTTACCGTCCCGGTAGCGGATATCCGCTTCCACGTCCAGTGTTTCATCTTCGCCGTACAGGGCCTCGATGAGATCCTTATATCGCTCGGCCACGAAGGTCCGCCGTACTTTCCGAGTTCGGGTCAACTCGTCATCATCCGGATCCAGTTCTTTGTACAGGAGGACGAACTTCTTTACCTTGGCCACCTTGGGGAGGGATTCATTGGTCTTTTTCACCTCCTGGGCCACCAGCTCATAGGTTTCTTCCTTTTGAGAAATGTCCGTGAACGTGGTATAGGGAATCTGGTTGTTCTCGGCCCATTTTCCCACATTGGCCATGTCAATGGCGATCATGGCTGTGATATAGGGGCGTTCCTGTCCGATGACCACTGCGTCCAGGATATACGGGCTGAACCGCAATTTGTTTTCAATAAGCTGAGGAGAAAACTTGCTTCCGTCGCCCAGTTTCATCACATCGGACATACGGTCGATAATAATGATGTGCCCGTCGTCTTCAATGAGGGCCGCATCACCGGAATGAAACCAGCCGTCTCTCAAGGCCTCTCTGGTGGCCTCAGGATCTTTGTAATAGCCTTTAAAAATGGTATCTCCCTTAGACAGAAGTTCTCCGGAGTCCGATACCTTGAATTCGACCCCTGGCAGGGGCTTTCCCACCGTGTCCAGGCGGATGTCGTCGGTCCGGTGGATGATGGAGGCCGCGGTCTGTTCGGTCATGCCGTAGGCCTGCTTGATATTGATGTCCAGGGCCTGAAACAGGTTGAATATTTCAGGCCCCAAGGGGGCGCCGCCCGTGTACACGTGGCGCAGCCTGGCCAGGCCGAGATAGTTTTTAAGCGCGCGGAAGAGGAACAGGTATGCCAGCTGGTTTAAAATACGCCATCCCAGGGGGGGGCGTTTTTTGTTTAGCTTGAAGTCGGCCATCTTATATCCCACAGGCTGGAACAGGTTGTACACAAATCGCTTAATCCAACTCGCATCCTGGATTTTGACCTGAATGTCGGAACACATCCGCTCCCATATGCGGGGCGGCGCCAGCATGATGTGGGGACCGATTTCCCGGATGTTTTCCTGAACCGTCTCCACCTTTTCCGGGAAGTTCACCGTAAAGGCCTTGTACAGGGACCAGTAGACCCCGAATTCCTGCTCCCCGATCCAGGGAAAAGGGAGAAAGGAAAGGTATTCAAAACTGTCCTTGGCCGCATCCACGGTGTCCTGGGCCCTGGCCACACAATACATGTTCTTCTGGGTGATCATGCTCCCCTTGGGCAGGCCGGTGGTCCCCGAGGTATAGTTGATCATGCCCACATCCTCGGGGGTTACCTTCCGCCACATCTGTTCAAAAAGCCTCGGCTCTTTTTGGTGCAGTTCCCGTCCCTGTTTCTGGATGTCCTTGAAAAAGGTGAGAAGCGGGTCGTCATACCGCCGCATTCCCTTGGGGTCATCCACGATCACCTTTTGAACCAATGGACATTTCGCTTTGATATCCAGTATCTTGTCGGCCTGTTCCTGATCCCCGGCCACCACAAAGGTGGAGTCCGAATGATTGATGATATATTCCACCTGGTCCAGATGGCTGTCCGGATAGATGCCCACAATGGCCCCGCCCAGGGACTGGACCGCCAGTTCTGCGTACAGTCCTTCCGGCCGGTTGTCCCCGGCGTAGGACAGCTTGTCTCCGGGCTTGAATCCGAGGATGTGAAGTCCTAAGGCGAAATCGCGCACGTTTTCATAGTACCCGCGCCAGGTGACCGATTGCCAGATACCGAATTGCTTTTCCCGGATGGCCACCTTGGTGTCCCCGTAGGTCTGGGCATGTTGGTGCAGCAGGACTGGAAGTGTCAGTATATCCATGGGTACAGTCTGTTGTCGAATCGGTTTACGACCTTGCCGAGGGAATGATTTTCCGCGTGGTCGGTCTCAATTTAAGGTGTCAGGTTTCAGGTGTCGGGTTTCAGGGTGTAAAACCCGTGAACCGAAACCTGAAACCCGTCGAAGACCCCGCTACTTGCGGGGAAACCTGGTTGCCAGTATTTGCTAGTCCAGCCGGATCCAGTCGGAAATGGGATCAAACTGTTTGGTTTTTGAATTGCCCCGCACGATCCTGCCCACGGGGATGCTGTTGCCCTTGATGGTCACCGGCGGCATCAGCCCGCCTACATCGAAATCCTTGATGGATTGAAAACCCTTAAGGAGATTTTCAGGCGTGAAGCCCCCGAGTTTGTCCGCCCTTTTAAAGGCCTCCACAAACAGGAGGGTGGCCATAAAGTTCTGCATGTAGGCCTGGGAGCGATATTCGGCTGCCTTGGGATGGTGTTTTTCGGTCCAGGCCCTGATCTTTTTGATCATGGGGTATTCATCCTGGTAGTAATAAGAATAGGCCGTGACCCCCACATATTCGTCGGCCAGGGGCCCCAACTGGTCCAGAAGATGTTTCTCCGTGGACCAGAAGGTGCCCATGAACTGACAATCCAGTCCGTAATCCTTTGCCTGTTTCATGACCGCGGTAATGGGCGTGGTGACAAAGCCCTGAAAAATACAGTAATCCACTTTTTTTCGTTTCATGTCCAGAACCTGGGTGCTGATATCTACACCACCGACCTTGGCCACTTCTTCAGCCACCAGATTGAGGCCCATTTCTTTACACATTTCACGACCCGCGGGTACGGGTTCCCGGCCGAATTCAGTATCACTGTAAAAAAAGGCGATGTTGGCCCCGGGTTTTTGTTCGGCAATATATTTGAGGAGAATCCCGAACTGCTCCACATAAGTGGGGCCGGGGATAAAAAGATACGGGTTTTTTTCAGGGTCAGCTGCGAGTTCGGCAAATGTATAGGCGGTGTAGAGCACCTTGTACCGGCTCTTAATTTCCGGGGCCAGGGCTTTGGTCATTCCGGTGCTTTGCCCGAACATGATTTGGGGGTTGTGCTTGGCATACAACCGTTTGAAGGCGGCAATGCCCACATCGTTTTTATATTCTCCATCTGCCCAGTAATATTTGATCTCTTTACCGTTAATGCCGCCGGCCTCATTGGCCATGGCCACGGCATCTTCCATGGCGTCAGCGCCGTGGATGCCGGCAAAGGCAAAGCGTCCGGTGAAGGGATGAACTGCACATATGGTGGGGTCCTGTTCAGCCGTGGCTTTGCTCACACCGAACAATCCCCAGGCCAGGACAGCACAAAAAACAAATATACCGATTTTCTTCATCATAACTCCTCTCCCTGTTTAGTGGTGACATTTCAGCTCCGCCAAGGGCGGAATTTTCGATCAGCCTTCAGGCAGACGCGCACGCATCACCTCCTTTTTAATTTCAGGATTGTCGATTTCATATTCTATTGAATGACTGAACGCAAACATGATTTTCATTCTGGAAAATGAAAAAGTACTTACCAGCAAAAGTCTTAATAGGAAAACGGCCACAGCCTGAAAAAATTCTTGACCCTGTTCCAGATTTCAGCCAGCCCCCGGGGTTCAAAAATAAGGAAGAGGACAATAAACAGGCCGAAGATCACCTCTTTCATGGGAACAAAGATGTCTTCATGCCCAGGGGTGTATTCCTTTACCACTTCGGAGAGGTGATTGAGCACTTCCGGAGTCAGTGTGATGAATACGGCCCCGAATATGGATCCTAAGATACTCCCCAGGCCCCCCACAATAATCATGGCCAGGTACTGGATGCTGAGAATAAAAGGGAAATGATCCGGTGTAACCACCTTGAGAAAGGTGACCCACAGGGCTCCGGCTACACCCGCATAAAAGGAGCTGATGGCAAAGGCGCTCAGCTTATATCTGAACAGATTAATGCCGATGATCTCCGCTGAAAGGTCCCGGTCCCGGATGGCCACAAAGGCCCTGCCCATGCGGGTCCGTATCAGGTTCCTGGCATAGCCCACCCCGAGCACCACAAAGAAAAGGGTTATCCAGTAGAATTCTCTTTCAGTCAGAAATTCAAACCCGCCGATGCGGGGGGGCGGAATGTGAATGCCGGTAATGCCGTTGGTCATGGATTCCCAGTGGATAAAAATAAATTCGAATATGAACTGGGAGGCCAGGGTGGCGATACACAGATACAGGCCTTTGACGCGAAGGGACGGGATGCCGATGACCAATCCGGCCAGGGCTGAGACCAGCCCTGCACAGGGGATGGACAGCCAGAATGAAAACCCCAGGCGGGTCACCAAAATGGCCGAGGTATAGGCCCCCACGCCCACAAATGCGGCGTGTCCAAGCGAAATCTGGCCGGTAAACCCGGTTAGGAGATTGAGGCCAATGGCCGCAATGACGGCAAACCCGATCATGTTGGCCACGTAGAGCAGGTACGCACTGGCCACAAATGGAAACATCAGGAGAAAGATAAAAAACAGCCCCAGCCAGGCTTTCACGAAAAGGGACTGGAAAATTTCTTCATCTTTTATGTAGGTCTCTTTAAAGTCTCCGCAGCGCATGACCGGAAACAGGCTCCATTGTTGTTCAGCATTGGTCAGTGATCACCGATATCAGCACCAATTTCAGGCCGTTTTATTTCGCAGGACAGCGAAATGTACCCAAGCAATAATCAACAGTCGGCAATTACCGATCATCAATCCATTAGACCCGCTCGATGATCTTTTTGCCGAACAGACCATAAGGCCTGATCATGAGGATGAATACCAGCATAAAAAAGGGCGCGACGTTCTTGGCGCCCCCGCCGATGAGCGGATCAATGTACAGGCCGGTCAGGTTTTCAAGAATGCCGATGATAAACCCGCCGATGATGGCGCCCCCGATACTGTCCAGGCCGCCCAGGATGATGACGGCCAAAACCTTGAGGCCGATATCTCCCATATACACGCTGATGCCGCTGATGTTTCCGATGACGATGCCGCCGATCACCGACGCCATGGCGCCGAAGCACCAGGCCAGGGCAAAGACCCATCTGACACTGATCCCCATGGACAGGGCCGCCTGCTGATCACTGGCCACGGCCCGCATGGCCACTCCGGTTCGGGAGAATTTGAAGATCAAAAGAAAGATCAGCATGCCGATAATGGCAAAGAAAAAGCCCCACCAGAGTCCGGAAGGGACAACGGCAAAGCCCAAGTTCAGGGGTTTGGGAGGGAAGATTTCCGGAAAATTGCGGAAGGTGGGGGTCCACACCATGTAAATAAGGCCTTTTAAAATGACCCCCAATCCAATGGTGACCATGATGGCCGAGATAATGGGTTCGCCTATGAGCGGCCGTAAGATAAGCCGTTCCACAATGAATCCCAGGAGAACGGCTGCTGCCAGGGTCAGGATGAGGGCCAAGTAGAAGGGGGCCTGGACCTGGGTGAGGATGGTAAAGCAGACAAAGGCGCCCAGGGTCATGAACTCTCCCATGGCCAGATTCAACACGCTGGTGGCCTTATAAATGAGAACGAACCCGAGGGCGATCAGACCGTAGAGGCCCCCTGTGGCCAGACCGGTAACAATGACCTGAAGCAGGATTTCCATATGAAATGGCTCCTCGATTGCCTATGCTACGTCATCGTTTGTCAAGAAAAAATATATATGAAATACGGTTGCCCTGTGGGATGAAAAGTGCCTGTTCAGGCGTCACATCACAACCGTCTATTTTCTGGCTTGTACCACTCCGGCCCGGTATGAAGTGACCAACGGGCGAATGATTCAGGGCATCTTTAGCATCTTTGGACCGGTAGTGTCAACTGGTTTGTGAATACAATTCATATTTTGTGGTCCTACAGTGTGTTTGCGATCACCACCTTCTGGATCTGACTGGTCCCTTCGTAGATCTGGGTGATTTTGGCGTCCCGCATCATCCTTTCCACGGGATATTCCTTAATATAACCGTATCCCCCCAGCAGCTGGACCGCATCGGTAGTGACTTTCATGGCGGTCTCCGCCGCCATCAGTTTGGCCATGGCCGAATAGCGGATGGTCTCCATGGGAAGCCTGTCCAGATTCTTGGGCAGGCCTTCAAAGAGGGAAGCGGCCTTGTATGTCAACTGGCGGGCCGCTTCCACCTGGGTGGTCATGTCCGCCATCATCCATTGAAGACCCTGAAAGGAGAAGATGGGTTTACCGAACTGGGTTCTTTCCTTGGTATAGGGAATCACATAATCCAGGGCTCCCTGAGCAATTCCGATGGCCTGGGCCGCCACGGGAATTCTGGTGAGATCCAGTGTTTTCATGATGATGGGAAAGCCCTTTCCCTCACCGGTCAGGATGTTTTCTGCAGGCACCCGCACATCTTCGAGCACAATCTCCACAGTGGAAGATCCACGGACGCCCATTTTATTTTCGTGTTTGCCGATGCTGAACCCCGGGGTTTCCCTGTCCACCACAAATATGCCGGTCCCTTGGTGTCCCGGCAGAGATGGGTCGGTCTTGGCCGCAATACAAACAAAGTTTGCAATGTCGGCATGGGAGATAAACATCTTGGTGCCGTTTAAGACAAAGTCATTTCCTTGCTTTGTGGCCTTGGTCTTCAATCCTGAAACATCAGATCCGGCATTCGCTTCGGTCAACCCGAAGGCTATCAGGTGTTCGCCGGTGGCCAGTTTAGGTAAATACCGTTCTTTTTGTGCATCACTCCCGGCCAGCATGATGGGGGTGGTCCCCAGTTCATGCACCAGGAGTACCACTGAGGTGGATGCGCAGACCTTGGCGATCTCTTCAATAATGAGACACAGGGAAAACAATCCCATCTCGGAGCCGCCGTATTTTTCAGGAAAATCCGCACCGAACAGGGCGTTTTCCCTCAACACCTCCACCATATCCCATGGAAATTCGGCTTCCTCATCCCGCTTTTCCGCGCCCGGCGCAATCTGCTCCCGGGCGATTCGCGCCACCGTATCCTTGAGTATCTGTTGCTCTTCAGTGAGATCGTATGACATATACCGCTCCTTTCAATAAGTTATCCGTATGAGAGTATAAACCAAAATTTAGCATCGTATGAAAAAATTTTGTCATTATTCTCTAATCCGAACCACTTGTCAATGGCCGATGATATTTACCTCGGGCCGCCTCTCAAAGGCGTGCGGGAAAAATCCAAGGGCTCCTTTTATTCACCTACGTTAGCAGTTTCCCCCAGAATGATCCTTGACACCACAGGGCCGCTATTTTATGGTCCCCTGACCACGAAACGCGCCGAAAGAAGAACGCACGCAATTTATAGGAAAGACGGGAAATCATATGCCCCACTCACATACAGACAGCCCCTTATATCCACTCATCAATCCTCGAAGTATGGCCTTTTTCGGGGCATCCAACAATATCGCAGCCATGGGGACCAATCTGCTTTTGTCGGTGCAGGCCTTGGGTTTTGAAGGGCCCATCTATCCGGTCCATCCCCAGGCGGATACCGTTTTGGGGTTGAAAGCATACCGGAGTGTCGAAGACCTGCCCGAGGCCCCGGACCTCGCCGTGATTGTACTCCCCACCCGGATTGTGAACCAGAGCCTGGAAGCGTGCGGAAAGCGAGGGATCCGAAACGCAGTGGTGGTCTCCGGTGGATTCAAAGAACAAGGCGGAGAAGGGGTGGCGCTGGAACAAGAACTGGTGAGAATTGCCAAAAAATATCATATTACCGTATTGGGGCCCAATTGTCTCGGCGTGGCCAATCCCTTTCATAAACTCAATACCACGTTTCTCCCCTATGAAGGACTACCTGGGTTTATTGGGCTGGCCTCCCAGAGCGGCAGTTTTATCACCCAGCTCTTTGACTACCTGTCCATGGTAGAGCTGGGGTTCAGTACGGCCATCAGCGTGGGAAACGAAGCGGTCATCGATGTGGTGGACTGCATGAGGTACCTGGCAAGCTGTCCTCATACCAGGGTAATTGCGCTTTATGTGGAGGGGATCACCCGGGGAAGGACATTTTTAAAGACCGCCCGGTCCATTGTGCCCCGTAAACCGATCGTAGCGTTTTATATCGGCGGTTCCGAAACAGGAAAGCAAGCGGGGTTTTCACACACCGGTGCCATGGCCGGGCCGGACGATGTGTATGAGGGCATGTTTCGGCAGAGCGGAATAATTAGGGCCCGGTCGGTGACGGAAATGCTCGATTTCTGCTGGGCCCTGGGTTCGCTGAAACGGCCCCGGGGATCCCGGGTGGTCATTCAGACCCATTCGGGGGGACCCGGTGCAGCGGCCGCGGACGCATGCGGCAGGGCCGGGCTCGAACTCCCGGCCTTGTCTGAGGAAACCGTGGAAAAGCTGGCGCCCTTTGTACCGGGGACCGGGAGCGTCAATAATCCCGTGGACCTCACTTTCAGTAGAAACCCTCAGGATTTTTTCAACGATATCCCCAAAATACTACTCGATGATGACTATACCGATATACTGATGATCTATTTTCTTACGCCTTCCCAGGTGGTCACCCGGACCCTGACCCAGATGGCGGCGCCGCCTGACCGGATTGCTGAAGAGAGTGAGAAAATGACCGATCAACTGTGCGAACAGGTGGCAAACTTGATACACAGCCATGACAAGCCCGTGGTGGGTTTTACCTTTCGCAGTTTTGAAGAGCCTTCGGTGAAAGGCCTCCTCAAAAGGGGAATTCCCGTATATCCCGGACCCGAGCGGGGGGCCAGATCCGTGGCCGCTCTCACGGCCTATGCCGACATCAGAACGAGGTTGAGCAAGGGATCATGATGGACTCGGCTACTTCTTCCAGCCATGGACCCCGATCAGATTTACGAAACGGCATCCCCCCAGGCTTTTTTGGATGGAAGCCCCCTTTCGCTTGGTCACGCTGATTAACTCCTGGCTGAAGCGGTTTCCGATGGGGATGACCATACGCCCGCCATCGGCGAGCTGGTCAAAAAGGGGTTGGGGAAGCTTGGGGGCCCCGGCCGTCACCACAATGGCGTCAAAGGGCGCATATTCCTTCCAGCCGAGCGTGCCGTCAAAGGCCTTAAACAGAATATTTTTATAATCCAGTTCAGCCAGGATATTTCTGGCCTTGACCATCAGGGCCCTGATCCGTTCCACCGTATATACCTTATAACTCAATTCGGCCAGGATGGCGGTTTGATAACCGCATCCCGTACCGATTTCAAGCACCTTCTCTTCTCCTTTGAGCTCTAAGGCCCCGGTCATCAGGGCCACGATGTAGGGCTGGGAAATGGTCTGCTGATGGCCGATGGGCAGGGGGTGGTCATTGTAGGCTTCCCCCGCCAGGGCGTCTTCTACAAACCGATTGCGGGGTACCTTTCCCATCGCCGCCAGCACCCGCTGGTCCCGGATGCCCCGGGCCACGAGCTGGTTTTGGACCATTTTTTCTCTCGCTAAGCGGTAATCGAGATGGTGGTTCATGGAGATTCTTTCTATGGATTGATTTTGTTTAATCTTATTTAGCTCATATCACAGTCGGGATCAGAAAGTAAACCAAAGAGATGCGAGGTAAAACGATCCGCGCTTTTTGTTCTCGATGCAATAATGAAATGGTGGAAGGATTTAAAACCACGGGTTTTGATAGGGTGTAGACGGGTTCAGGGTTGGACATTCCTGTTCGTCTCTCACAACCGAGACCTGGGAGCGCCGTAGGGCAGGGGTGAGAGCGAACTGAGTAGGGGATCCAGAGACCGTTGTCAAGTGGGAATTTTATTGGCAGCAGAATTGGTATGGAAAAGGATGCGGCAGATGGGTCATAATAAGAGCCGAACAAAAGGGCCTTACCATCATGATGTGAACTCGTAGGCAACTGTAGATCTGAAGAGGGGGCTCCTTGGGTCTTCCACGTTGAAAAGGGCCAGCTTTTTTTCTCTGGCCGGAAGTTCCCAGATGCCTATATAATCCAGCAATCCCTTTTCACAACTGTGTTTCTCTGCTAAGAAATGGGTCGCTTTATTCATAATGGAAATGGTTAACATACCTAACTCCCTTGTATTACGTACTGATTTATTTGCTTTTATTATCGTCATAAAAGCAGAATAACTTTAGCCCGCTTTAGAAAATCGATCGCATCAACCTGGCAGAATTCGAAATGTATGGCTGACCAAAAATGCACTACACTCGATAAGTCGCTTAACTGCCTTAAATTGCTTTTCTAAGGTATTATTTTTGACCGGTTCAAGCCATAGCCTGGTGGATCCAATTGGTGTTGAGGTTGATCCGCGTCTAATGGGGTTAAGGAATTGCGTCGCATCAATCGGGTAATTGTTTTATCAAAAAGGAATTGATCTTCCTTGAGGATGTCCCGGATATCATAGATATTCAGGTTTTGATTTTTGTGATCCATCGGTCTTCCTTTTGTAAACCGTTCATCTGATCGGTTATTGACCTCATATATCAGATTGGTACTTTCTGCGGATTTTTTGAGCCCATGTCTACAATGGGGGATGGCCCCTTATGGGCCCTTTTGATCATGGTTTGGTGCAAGATCTATGCAAAAGCAGAGTTTGAATACGCGTATATGTCGCCTTTTTTAAGGAAGGGATGAAATTTGACAACTCTTCTGAAATGGGTGAAATGTCGCCACCCTGTTGTCCAGAGGGACCCTGATCATTCCCCTGTATGGTTGGCACAACAGACCCCGGGAGCCATTTTGTTGACTGCCGGGGGTCGAGTTTAACTTCTGGTTTCTTTTGGATGTCGTACGATGAGGGGCGCGGCTTCCCTGCCGGGTGAGGGGCATATGAGAAGTGAGGCATGAAAAGGGACAGTTCTCTACGGCTGCACCACCGGAAGCGTCCTCCGAACTGAACGTAAGCCTGTGGTTACACAGAGGGATCCCGCGTGCTGTTAAAAAAGAAGACTTTTTCGCGTCCTAAAACGTCTCACTTAACGGGATGTACCCCGGGGGTATCTTAGCCACCAGTTTTCCTTGTTCATCATACTTTTCTACGACAATAACGTTGTTCTCGTCGATGGTCGTTTCTCTCCGGGTTTCACCCTGGTCCCTTGATTTTGTTTCAAGGCTATCTTGGGCACTCTCAACCGGGCGGTTTTCTCTAATCTTCTCGGTTTCTTGCGTGACGTGAACCTGTTCCCTTACCACATTGTGGGCATTGGCCTGCTGCTCGTTTAAGCCCAGACCTGAAGCGGTTGATTCGATCATGGTTCGTCTCCTTTTTTCAATGGATCAAGATGGAGTCTTTTAACTCCTTTAATCCGCTTATCGGTAGATGCTGAAAAAAACTTTAGTGTTTTTTTAAAAAAAAAGGAGAAAAATGTACACAGGAATATGAAGGCGTTACCATAGGAGGGGTTATTAATACCGGAAGCCTCCAGCGTTCTCTGAGAAAATCCCCTTCCACCGCTTTATGAAGGAAGGGGTTATAGGCCTGTAATGTCAATATGTTGCAAACAATTTTGGGTCAGGGTTCCTGTGGTGTGATGAAAACCGGTGGGGAGGGTAAGGATTGAGGATTATATCATATTGGAGAAGGGTTAATATAGGGCTTCGGAAGCGTTTTCTGTGGCCTGTTGTTTGAACAGGGCGATTTCCACCCGACGGTTTGCTTGTCTGTTTTCTGGAGAAGAATTCGGGTGAAGGGGATGATACTCTCCGTAGCCCTGGATGGAAATGCGGTGTGGGTCCACTCCGCTTTCTATGATCGACTTTGCCACAGTGATGGCCCTCGCTGCCGAGAGTTCCCAGTTTGAGGGAAATTCTGAGGTAGCTATGGGGGTGTCGTCGGTGTGGCCGGAGACCATGATCCGGTAATCTGTTTTGGAGGCGATCAGGTCGGCGATCTGTCTCAGGGTGGGCCTGAAGTTGTGCAACAGATTCGCTTGGCCAACAGGGAAGGTGAGACGCTCCCCCAGGACAAATACAAGCCTGTTTTGGTTCCATCGGACTGAGCAGGACGGATCATCAGCTTCATGTATGGCACTTAAAGCGGCTTGTTTAAGATCCTCCATTGATGCCTCGGTATCGTCGTTTTCCGGTAATGTTTGTTGGGGCAGCGGGGGAGAAGAGGCAGAAGAGGCAACTGGCTCAGGGGTTTGCGTTTCATGGGATAGGCTTGTGGGAACCAGGGCGGAGATAATACTGGGCCGGATTGAAACGGGTTCAACGCCACTGGAATTTTCCGATGAGGCGGTAAGATGAATGGGCTGAGCCGCTGTACCCGGATTCGGGGTTTGTGAACCGGTGGAGGTGGAAAACAGCCGGTCTGAGGATTGCGCGTAGAGGAATACGAAAAAAATCAGTAGGAGTGTCAGAAGATCTACCAAACTCCATAAAAAGGTATCCTCGTCCCCGCTTGTACCGTGTAGCATCTTTGAGGGGAAGGTGTCTGTATAGGATAAGAAGTTTCTCTTCATGGATTTTCGGATAAGCTTAAATGCTTCCTTTCCTTATCATCCACTTAGGAATAAAGGGCCTCTTACGACTGCGGTCTGCCGGATCCGCGGTCTTGAACCCGGTGGAATCATGTAAAAGATGGGTGCCCAGGTCGGACTGAAGACGATGAGAGATCACCTTGGGATTCCTTTTTTCGGAAATAGCCAAAACCCCTTCTTTGATGATGCTGAGTTGAATTGCTTCGGTCCTTATGTGTGCGGAGAATTTTTTGGCCAGGGGAAGAAAGAATACGTGGGCAATGAGCGAGCCATAAAGCGTGGTCAATAAAGCCAGGGACATTCCCTTTCCCATCTCTTCCGGACTTTGCATGTGGTTGAATACGCCCATAAGGCCGATGAGCGTACCCACAAATCCCAGGGCCGGCGCCAACTTTGCGAGGGTGTTCAAAATGTTGACCTGCGATACCTTTTCAGAGAGATAGAGGTCGAAATCCCTCTCCATGATTTCATTTATTTCCTCTCGGGAATAGTCGTCCACCACAAATTCAATCCCCTTTCGAAGAAATGGGTTTTTGGCCTGCCGGGTCTCCGCTTCCAGCTCTTTTATCCCATAAAGCCATCTGACGTGGGCAAGTGTCTCTATCTCAAACAACAGGGTCTTATTGTCGGTTTCTTCATATCGAAAAACCTGATGAAGGCTCTTCAGAAGGCCTTTGAAGGATTTCAAGGGAAAGGCCAGGAAGCCGCATATCAGCGTTCCCCCGAAAACGAGGATGCAGCTTTTGAGGTTGGTCATATCGGATATGGCCCCTGCCATGCTTCCGGTAGAAAAGAGAAAAATGAGTACGCTGATTATCAGCAGCAAAATGTAGACCATGGGATTTTCTCCTTGAATATGACTTGAATGCCTGTTGCAGAAATATGCACAATCTGTGCCATATGCGCCGCTGAAATAATTCAGGTAAATCCCTATACTTACTGCGGCGGCAGAGGGGCATCCGCATGGGAAAAATTTACCTAAGAGGCAAAAACGGCTTTTGCTCCCGGTCTGTAATGAAAGGCGTATGGGTTACCCGCCACCTGATGCGCTGAATTTTCTCTGGGAAGGGTGCAGCAATAAACGGTCATACAGCTTTTTGTAATAAAAAACGTCCTTGACAAATCTCTGCGTCTCGGGATAGGGAGGGATCTGTTTTATCCGGCTCACCAGATGTGGACCGGCATTGTATGCGGCCAAGGCCAGTTTCATATCCTGAAATGTATTGATACATTGAGCCAGATACCGCCCCCCCCCGTATATGTTTTCCTCCGGATCAAAGGGGTTGGCCAGTCCGAGGGAACTGGCAGTGGAGGGCATCAGTTGCATTAAGCCCATAGCCCCCTTGGGAGAGACCGCCTCGGGTTTAAAGTCGGATTCTACTTTAATAACCGCCATGATTAGATTCCTGTCCAGAGCGGTTTTTTCCGCCACGTTGCTGATAATAGGAAGGAATTGGGCGGCCCCTTGAGGTGGATATGCAGACTTTTCGGCGAGGTCCAGTTGCAAGGGTGCGGACATTGATCGTTTTTCAGGGCTCAGGCGGCGGGTAGTCGGCCTGAATCCTTCTTTTTGCCCGGGAGTTGTCTCTTCCGGCATGACCTTGACCGTGGTTTTCCCATTTTCCATGCCCCGTGTCACTGCCCCTGCAGGTGCCAGTTTTCTGCTGGATTGCTCGGGTGTTGACCAGGATTTGGTCACAGGGAGGCCTAACATCTGCCTTCGAAACACTCTGTCGACATCTCCCCGGCTGACCTTTCCTGAAATAATTGCCTGTATTTCATTTGCTTTATATCCCAGCATTTCCAACTTCATCTTCAGGGAAATTGCCGATGCGCTTCCCCAGGACACCGTGAGGACCACGGCGGCAATAAAAACGGCCCAGGCTCTTGGACCGAAAATCTTTCTTTTATGTTTGGCCAGCTGATAATTCACAGTGTCCTCTATGGCCTTGTTTCTGCGGGACCCGCAGGCATTTCTCCCGTCGTCGGAACGGCTGTTTCCTGTAAGCCACCCTCCGGTCATCAGATGTAACTCATGGCGAAACTTATTTCATGCAATATACATTCCGGATTTATGCGCCGGCGCCGTGTAAAAACGAAAGAGCGGGTTGAGGGTTGAGTAACGCCGTTGATTTGAGCCATAAAATAGATTATGGTTTCACATTTTCGGTGAGCGGGGAGATATATTGAAGAAAATTGAGATGTCCGTAGCGGGTTCCCGGTTTCAGTCCCGCTATTGCGGGGTTCGCAAGGTCCAGTTAGTAAGCTGCAACCGGTATGATATGAGCGAGCCTGGACCTTTGTCTCAAATCATGCAATTCATGATGCCTCCATGTTGCGAAATGAATTAAGGAGAGCGTATATGAAAATAAAATGCCCTTTTTGTGATGCTGTGCATCATATCCCTGATGCGTTGTTGCCTAAGGGAAGGAAAATTGCCTTCCAGTGCAAAAAATGCGGCGAGCGAGTGCAGGCTGATCCCGGCGATGCAAAAATGTCGGTACCCTCCTGTGATGTGTCCGAGGGCAAGCCGTCACTATCTGAAAAGGAGAGTTCCACCAGAGCAAAACACGATAACGCAATAGTGCAGACTTTGAAAAGCAAAATTCGAATGTCCCTTATGGGTTTTATTCCGCCGGTTGCTCATGTGATCACCAGGGCCCAAGCAGTGATGGCAGATCCCGACGCGGGCATGAAAGATCTGGCCCAGGTGATTGAAACGGACCCGGGGATTACTGCCAGGGCCCTGAAGGTTGCCAATTCAGCTTATTATGGATTGTCCGGAAAAGTGACTTCCATCACCCATGCCTCTGTTTTGCTGGGCAATAAGATTTTAGGAGAGATCATCACCATGGCGGGCATCAGGGGGTTTTTAGGAGAAACACTCAAAGGCTATGGGCTGGAGTCCGGAATTTTGTGGCGACATTCCCTGGCCGTGGCCATGGGGTCGAGGCTGATTGCCGAAAAAAGGCGTGCAGGGTTGGCTGAGGATGCCTTTGTTGGAGGGCTCATTCATGACGCGGGCATGATAATGCTGGATAGCCATCTCTTTGAGAGGAAAGAGGAATTTCAGGCCATTATAGAAGATGGATCTCACTCTTTCCTTGAGGGGGAAAGAATGGCACTGGGGATCGACCATTCGGAAGTGGGCGCTGAAATGTTTCGAGAATGGGGGCTGCCATATTCGATCGTGAAACCGATCGCAAGTCACCATTCTCCTTCTTCATCGGGTGGTGAATTGGGGTATATTATTCATATGGCGGATATACTTGCCAGAAAAAGCGGCTATGGCTTGGGCCTGGATGACCGCTTTTATGAAATGGACAACAAGGCTGTGGAAGTCCTGGGCAGTGAAAAAGAAGAGCTGAAAATGATAGGGGATGAGATCGGCGTCTGTGTGGAAAGGGTAAGCAAGGAGGTGCTGGATGAACCGTTGTGATGGAAATGAGACCCGATGTGCAGTTTGTCATCCTGGGATAAGTTTTGTTACAAGTTCCTGTACGGATTTGTCGGCCAGGGCCTGTAATTTCTTTTTTACGACTCTGGAATAATATTCCCTTTCGGTTTTGGAAAATTTGGCGCCTTTGAGTTTTTTCATAATGAGCTCTTCCTGTTTGGGCGAAAAAAGGATGCTCAGGCGCCGGTGAAGGTGGGATGATGGTGAAGCCAGGGACCAAGGTTCTTCTTGGATTCTGGTAAACTCCGGAGGGGAAGTCATATACTGCCTGAATACGTTGCGAAGACGGTCCATCTGAAGCGAAATTCCCCAACCGAGTTCCAGATGCCCGGATGACTCCAGGCTTCCCCATTTTGTTTTCAACCGCTTTGCCTGTTTCTGGACATCTGCCGGTATCCCTAATCCCTCTGCCTTGAGCAGTTCCAGGGCGACCCAGATAAATTTTTCCAGGGTCTCGCTTTGTCGACTTTCAAGCCCGTATTTGTGGAGGAGAGGCGATATGTTCAAGGAAAAACCGCTTTGGGCGGAGAGGGCCAAGAATACAGGGGTTACCTCCATGAGCGTGAGGTCCCCGGAGGTGATCAAGGCGTCCAGAACCTCTATGATTTCGTCCTCGTCTCCCTTGTTCCCATGTTCGGGCGTTCGCCGGGCCAGCTTCCATAACCCCTTAATTAAATCTTGGGTTTGCATGGGGAGCGGGCTTTCTTTTTCTGAATCCGCGTATGATCGTGATTCGTTCATGTCAGACCAAGGATAAAGGCCGGAGAAGCAGGCTTTCCTGAGGCTCCGGTTGTTACGAGGGTAGACCCTACACTGGTTGATGTATTATACGACGTTTGGTTTTCCATAGCAAATATTTGTATGGAAATATACAATAAATTTTAAGATTGGGCAACAAACAAAGTAACATCGAGTAAAATACATGGGCGTTTTTCCGTCAAAATATAGCCTTAATTGTCGATATTTTGACAACTCCACTGACTGGAATGCGGTTTGTGGGGCCTCTCGTGTGGGTATGAACAAACAGGAGAGGGTTTTTCGTAAACCGGCCAGCAAAAATCCCGCGTCTGCCCACAATTCCTATGTAAAGCTATATTGAGTCAAGGCATATGTGTATGCAATCGATTCCCCTCAGGGATTCGGCCCGGGGATTAGCTTAATTGGGCATGATTCCTGCATCACATAAGTCCACACTATAGATAAAATGGAGCGGTTCAGTCAGAGACCGGTTCCCAATCACGCCAGGCCGCGACACCGTGGCCGTGGAACAGTCCGGATAATCCTTCCGGAGTGGTGAACCGATCAGCCGATCGTGGCGTTCATCATGTTTCAAGCATTTCCATATGGAGGAATGTCTATTTCATGTCAGAGGTGAAAGCGGAAAACAAAAACAGCTTGGGAAAGGATCTGGCCGCTGTGGGTCTTTTGGACAAGGCAAAAGAGCTCTATTGGGAACTGGGCGAAAAGGCGGCCCTGTCCTATATAAAATCCAGCTACCGATTGCTGAGTAAGGTATATCATCCTGACCTCAATCCGGGAAATGCCGACCGGGCCAAAGAGTTTCAGCAGAAACTGAATCGGCTGAACACGAGTCTTAAGGTGGTGAAAGACCGTGATCTGCTGGAATTGATCCGAGTCAAGGAGAGTTCGGCGCCTGTTACTTCAAAAAAGAGAATATTGGTGGTAGAAGATGAATTCGGTTTGCAGGACACCCTGAGGGATGTCTTTCAAATGGAGGGATACGAGGTGAGAGTCGCTGTGGATGGAGATAAGGGCTATAGGCTTTATCGCAAGTTCAAGCCGGACCTCCTTTTCACGGATATTGTCATGCCGAAGATGAACGGCTTGGAACTTGTAAGTAAAATCAGAGAAACACATCCCGACATAAAAGTGGTCTATGTCAGTGGTTTTTTCGGAGTCAGGCCTTTGAAAGACGCGTTGGATGAAGAGGTTCGAAAATACCAATATCCCGTACTGGCAAAACCCACTAAGATCAGTGTGATGTTAAAACTGGTCAAAGAGTATTTGGAGGAATAACAAGGCGCGATTTGGCCTGGATAGGTATCGTTTCACCAACAACGCCGTACAGCTCGTACAACGATTTTGACCTATGGCTGAGTCAACCCTGAGAAAGGGAGTGTGTACCTTAAAAACAGATTGAGAGGGGAGTATGGATGAGATTAGCACAATTGAGATAAAGAATCCTGTTGTCGATTCCGTAACCGAGCTATTCGATACCATGCTGTCGATGGAGGTGGAAAGCGGAGATCCGGAAAACCTCGGCGACTGGGATAATTCACGTATTGCCGGAACGGTGAGTTTTGCCGGGACCATTATCGGGGCCGTAAAGGTGGAGACCACGGATGACTTTGCCCGCCTGATGAGTGCAAAAATGATCGGGATGGAAGAGGAAGAGATTGAGGGGGAAGATGAGATCAAAGATGTCCTTCTTGAGACGTGCAACATTGTTGCCGGCAGCCTGAAATCAGCCTTGAATGACAACGGTCTGTCGTGTGTTATTTCATCTCCTACCCTCACCATGGGAAAAAATTTCGACATCGAAACCCTGAATATGGCAAGATATGAAAAGCTTGCTTTCTGTTGCCAGGATCACAGCTTTTTGGTGGAAGTCTGTTTGAAACTGGGGGATGATGCACCGCCTGAGGCGTTAAAGCGGCTTACCAGTGTGGATATAAGTAAGTTCGAACGGCTGGATATTATTTCCTCTGCCGGGGATACGGTCATTGAGTTGTTTGACCTGATGATGTCCATGAAACTGGACTTATCCGAATCTGAAAGTCTGCAGGATATTGAGGGAGTCCGAGTCGTGGGCTCGATAAATTTTGCCGGGGAAGTGATGGGCAGCCTCAATTTACAGGTGAGCGACACCTTTGCCCGGATCATCACATCCAAAATGATGGATGTCCCTTTAGCTGAGATAGAGGGAGATGAACAGGCCAAGGATGTCATCGGAGAATTGTGCAATATCGTGGGGGGAAACCTTAAATCGGGTTTTTGTGACTCAGGTCTGAATTGCGAGATCTCGCCGCCGTCCATTACTGTAGGGGATGATTTCAGATTTGAGACCCTGAACATGGCCAGATATGAGCAGTTTGTATTTAAATTTTACGATCACGATATCCGGGTCCAGGTTTGTGTAAAGATCGATGAGAATTCCAAAGCGTCTTCAGAGGAAACCATGGACGCGGCGGGAATCGATGATCTTATGGTCCAGGCTAACGCCCCGGCAGAGGCCGAAGAGGAATTTGGTGAGAAAGGCGAATCAGATTCGCCCGAGGGAGCGCTCATCAGCCAGAAGGCTATAGATGATATCCTGGCTCAGGCCGATAATACCCCGGGGACCGAGGCAGGGGGTGTTGAAGAAAGGAGAATGGGTCCGACAGCAGAAGCAGCCCCGGGCATTGAGGACGGGGGGACCCCGGTAAGGATGCCCACAGAGGAGACAGCGGCTCAGGAACCCGAGACAGTTGAGATGGATTTGAAGGCGGCTTCTCCCAATCTGGATTTTATCCTCAATATACCTGTGGAGATCAGCGTTGAATTGGGGAGAACGCGAATGCCCATCAGCAAAGTCAACACACTCTCTCCCGGCACATCGGTTGCCCTATCCAATGTGGAGGATGAAGACCTGGCCATATATGCGAATAACAAGCTGATTGCAAGGGGTGCGGTCATTGTTGATCATGAAAAGTATGGAATTCAGGTTACGGAAGTGATCAGCCGTATGGAGCGAATTAAACGCTTAGGGGAATGAGTGACAATCCTTTGGGGTGATAGGAAAGCATATGTTTGATGTGAATCTTACGGAACATGACATACAAAAACGCAAGCTGGAATAATTTTAGGACCAAGATGGGTAGAAAATCGAACATACTTTTTGTGGACGATGAAAAAGAGATGCTCTCCACCGTTAAGATGTATCTGTCTCAGAGCGGATATGAAGTGAGGGTTACCGACTATGGGCCGGAAGCGCTGGAATTGGCCAATAGCGATGATTTTGATGTGGTTGTCACCGATCTGAATATGCCTGATATGAACGGTCTTGATTTGCTCCAGGCCATAAAAAAGCGGCACCCCGATACTGAGGTGATTATTGTAACCGGATACGGCACCATAGAGACCGCGGTGCAAGCGTTAAAGTTCGGGGGATATGACTATCTGCAGAAACCGGTGAATTTGGAGCGGTTGAAGTTGCTCATAGCCAGGATCCTGGAAAAAAAGCAACTGGAGGAAGAAAATGTCCAGCTTAAACACAAGTTGAAGGAAAGGTGCCGTTACGATGACATCATAGGGCTGAGTCCCCAGATGCAACATCTCTACGAGATCATAGACCGAATCAGTAGGGATGTCTCAACGGTGCTGATTCAGGGAGAGAGTGGGACCGGCAAGGAGGTCGTCGCCAGGGTGATCCACAAAAACAGCAACCGCAAAAAAGGGAACTTTGTTTCCATAAACTGTGGCGCCCTGGTAGAGGGATTACTTGAAACCGAGCTTTTCGGACACATAAAAGGGGCCTTTACAGGCGCTGTCAAGGACAAGGACGGTCTCATGAAAGT
Organism: Desulfobacteraceae bacterium; assembly: GCA_041685955.1. Taxonomy (GTDB): domain Bacteria; phylum Desulfobacterota; class DSM-4660; order Desulfatiglandales; family Desulfatiglandaceae; genus JAIPDZ01. The sequence goes on from JAWLET010000003.1 coordinate 21,870, forward strand.
GGCCGAAGGCGGTACTATATTTTTAGATGAGATTGCGGAAATGCCGCCTTCTTTGCAGATCAAACTCCTTCGGGCCCTGCAGGAGAAAAAGATAAGACCTGTGGGCGCTACCGGGGAATTGGAGGTCGACACCCGGGTTATCGCCGCTACAAACAAAGACATAGACCAGGCCTTAAAGAGCGGAAAGTTGAGAAAAGACCTCTATTATCGGTTGAATGTGGTGTCCATACAGATCCCCCCGTTGAGGGAGCGGAAAGGGGACATCCTCCCTCTCATAAACCATTTCATCGCCAAAATGGGAGCGGTCCATCAGGGGAAAGGGGTGAAAAGCGTGTCCTCAGAGGCCTTGGGACTGCTCATGGAGTTTGACTGGCCCGGAAATGTCCGAGAATTGGAAAACATAGTGGAAAGAGCTATGGTGCTGGGTCTAAATGATACCATCGAAGTTGATGATTTGCCTCCTGAAATCAAGAAAGCGGGTAGAAACAGTATTGTCTCGGGAAAAAATTACGATTTGAGACAAAATGAGATCCTGTTGATAAAAGAGGCGCTGGCGAGGACCAACGGAAAAAAAACAGAGGCATCCCGTCTGCTGGGGATAAACCTTAGTACGCTGTATAGAAAGATAGCAAAGTATGGTATTTCCAAGAAGTTTTTGCAGAATGCAAATGTAATTGCAGATTGCAAAACATCCGCTGATGTTGTCAATCCGGCATGACTCGGGTGTTTTCCCGACAAAAGGGGAGACAAACGCCCTGTATTTCATTTCGGATGTGCGCCATTAATCCGAACCCTCAACCTTGGTAAATACTTATAGAATAATAGAATAAGGGGGAACTGCGTGGCGCCTTCCCCTCTGTCTGTCCGGCCCTAATGGGTGTCTCAGAAGCCAAACCAAGCTGTGGGGCGGGGATGGTCCTCCCAAGCCTTTTTGTTCCCAGACCCGCAGAGGGTTATTTTGCATTTTGCGAAAATCACTTCAGGCATTAATGTGGCCTTTTTTGCAGATTGTTTTTTATTGCAGCCTTATGATATTGAAATCAAAAAGTAAATATTGTGCTTCTACGCCGTTGAGGTCGATCTGGCACAGAAGTTGCTGAAAGATTTTGAGTACTTTTTTATGTCCTCTTGAAAGTGGGTCCCGAAAGCGACAAGATCGGACCCAGCAGTCCTGACCGGCATGAGCATTCTAATATGCTCAGGGATCTCACGATTTGAAAATCGGGCCTCTGTATTGGCTCAGGCACTAACTATGGGAGTGAATCTGATCAAGCTCGAATAGGAAAGGAGGAACTCAATTGCTGAACACGGCGCTGAAGGTGGCAGATAGGGAGTGTGAAGGGCCGATAAATTCCGATCATACGGATGGTCTCACTATCCCCTATAAATATGAAGGTATTATCGGAAAAAGTCGCAGGATGAAGGCTATTTATGAGCTGGTCGAAAAAGTTGCCGACAGCGAAAGCACTGTGGTCATCACGGGCGAAAGCGGAACCGGAAAGGGAATGGTGGCACGAGCCATTCATAATAGGTCCAGTAGACGGGATAGGTCGTTTATTACCATAAATTGTGGTGCGATTCCGGAAACCCTCCTGGAGAGTGAGCTGTTTGGGCATGTTCGCGGTGCGTTTACAGGGGCGAGTTCAACCAAGCCCGGGAAGTTTGAATTGGCAAAAGGAGGTACCATCTTTCTGGATGAAATCGGGGATATGAGCACCAACCTGCAGGTGAAGATTCTGAGGGTGTTGGAGGAAAGGGAATTTGAACAAGTCGGGGGATCAAAGACGTTTCATGCGGATGTAAGAATCATTGCTGCAACTCACGCCGATCTGGAAGAACTGGTGGAGAAAAAAGAATTTCGCGAAGACCTCTTCTATCGTCTCTACGTCGTTCCCATTGAGGTCCCGGCATTACGGGACCGGAGATCTGATGTGCCGCTGCTTATTTCTCACTTCCTGAACGAATTCAACAAGAAAAACAACAGGAAAGTGAAAGGACTCTCTCAAAGTGCCGTGAAAGCCATGCAGGCATATCCCTGGCCCGGCAACGTGAGAGAACTCAAAAATATGATGGAACGACTGGTCGTTCTTAAGGGAGAAGGGTATGTAGAACCTCAAGACCTGTCAGAAAGGGTTAAAAACGGCGATGATACTTACGTGCTTGGAAACATTAAACTCACAGATGAAGGTATAAATCTGAATTCCGCAGTGACAGAGTTCGAAAAGGCGCTTATTCTCGAATCCTTGAACCGGACCAAATGGATCAAAAACCAGGCTGCAAAGCTCCTTCACCTGAATCGGACCACTCTCGTGGAAAAGATCAAGCGACATCAATTGGAATTACAGGCCCCCTAAGGTACACCCTGTCAAAGAAGTGACACAGCGTATTCACAAATTGACATGACGTTATCCTTTCAAAATGCCTCTTCCCAATGTAGGTCCCCGGCTGCATTACCTTCAGGATGGAAGGTCGGGCTTCAATGGACCTGACTGGCTTTCCCCCATTCCGAGAGGGAGCGCCCTCAGCGTGACACCCCTGTTCGGCCCGCAGCAAGCCCCTGCTTCGAGGGGAGTGTTCCTGTAGCTTCACTCCATCGGAACCAGCAAATCTGATCCAAATCTGAACATCAATTCTATAAACCCATTTTTGGGGTGAGTTCTTAGGGCTGCCGTTTCCCATGGCTGGAGTGACGGCACAGCTCTTGCAAAGTTGATTTCAGTGTCTTCAGAAAGAAGGACTGAATGCCGGGTCAGTGCAGCAATCAGGTTTTCAGCCAAATTACGGAAAAAAGGTGAAGAGCGGTTATGTCCCATCCCGTCTTGATAGTTGAGAGTGAATCTGACATCAGATCAACGCTTGCCAGAGCATTGAGAAGCGATGGTTATGCCGTGGAGTCCGCATTGGATGGTTTGCAGGCCTTGGAAAAGTTGGGAAAGGGTGAATTCAGCATGGTCGTCGCCGACATGCAGTTGCCCAAGATGTCCGGTATGGAAGTGCTGACGGAGGTGAAAAGGGTTTTTCCCCACGTACCGGTAATAATGACCACAGCGAACGGAAGCATCGAAAGCGCAGTGGAAGCGATGCAACGAGGCGCATCAGATGTTGTACTGAAGCCTTTTTCAACTGAGACTCTTGAGTTGGCGGTAGAGAAGATCTACAAGCAGTCGAAGGGCCGAAGAGACGCCACATCCGGCGACAGAGGTTCAAAAACGAATGTCCCGAACGATAATATCCCGATTAACAGCATTGTGACCCAGGACCCAAAGATGCTCAAGATTTTGAAACTGGCCAGGGATATTGCCCCTAGTAAAGCCACTGTCCTGATTCAGGGGGAGAGCGGAACAGGCAAAGAGGTGTTGGCCTCCTTCATCCACACCCATAACGGCGGATGCGAAAAACCGTACGTTGCCATAAACTGTGCATCTTTGCCGGATGGGTTGGCTGAAAGTGAATTGTTCGGCCATGAAAAAGGTGCTTTTACCGGGGCGGTGAACAGGAAGGTAGGTAAATTTGAACTGGCCAACCAGGGTACGATCGTCTTGGACGAAATCAGTGAAATGGTGATGCCGATCCAAGCCAAGTTATTGAGAACGCTTCAGGAAAGAACAATCGATCGGGTCGGTGGAAGCAAGCCGATTCCCATAGATGTGAGAATCATCGCCATCAGTAATTCAGATCTTAAAAGTGCCGTTAGGGAACGGAAATTCAGAGAGGACCTGTTTTACCGAGTTAATGTTATCCCGTTTACCATTCCACCATTGAGGGAGCGAAAAGGCGATATCCCGGTACTTGCACAGCATTTTCTGGAAAAATACGGTACACTTTATGGTAAACCTGTGCGAAAAATATCTGAAAAGGCGCTTTCTGTGTTGCGAAGGCTTGAATGGAAGGGAAATGTAAGGGAACTGCAGAATGTGATGGAAAGAGCAATTCTTTTAGCAGAAGAGGACATTCTTTTGCCGGAACATCTTTTCCTGGAAGAGAGGGAGGATCGCCAGCAGAAACCGACTCATATCAAGCCGGGAATTACAGTGAAAGAAATGGAAAAGGAGCTCATATTCAAGACCCTTAAAGAAGTTGACGATAACCGGACATATGCGGCAGAGATGCTGGGGATCAGTATCAGGACCTTGAGGAATAAGTTGCGTGAATACCGGGAGAACTGACAAGGAACATTTTCGGTCGCGGCAAAAGGGCTGCATTGATCATTATGCTGTAAAGCTCGGGTATGACTTTTGTAGGTCAGCCTGTCTTAGGGCACGGCGCGGCCGGGTAATGCAACAAGAAGAGTGAGGGAACGGGAGGGGATCAATGATAACCGGAAAGCTATTCGGAGGAGCATATCCTGTTTTGGAAAAGGCCTTGGATCTTCGAACCATGAAACACGATCTGATTGTGTCCAACATCGCCAACAAAGATACTCCCGACTATAAGGCGTTTGATTTGATGGTTGAAGATGAACTGAACAGATCCGTTGGGAACGGAGAATCCGTAAAGCTGAAAACAACGGATGACGGCCATTTTTCCGGAAGTGCCGCTCCTGAGACAACGGACCGATCTGTGAGGGATAAAGGGTCGACATTTTCATTGAGAGCGGATGGCAATTCTGTTGACTTGGACAGGGAGATGGCCAAGCTGTCAAAGAATAATCTTTTGTATAACGCCATGTCCCAGATTATTTCCAGGAAATTTCAGGGACTCAAAGATGTGATCAAGGGAGGTGGATGAGAATGAACTTTTTTAATGCGTTTCGGATCAGTGCTTCGGGGATGGCGGCTCAAAGGCTGCGAATGAACGTGACCACAAGTAATCTGGCCAATATCAATACCACCCGGACCCGGCACGGCGGGCCATACAGAAGAAAAGATGTGGTTTTTTCAAGCCAGCCGGCGGCCGGGTCGTTCAGAAATGTCTTGAAATCAAGCATGGGCAGAAAGCTGGCGGGTGTCAAGGTCAGCAGGATCATCGAGGACCCTCGGGCCCCCAACTCAAAATACGATCCCCATCACCCGGAAGCAGATAAGAATGGATACATAAAAGTGCCCAGGATCAATCTCATGGAGGAGATGGTGAATATGATGTCGGCCACTCGAAGTTATGAAGCCAATGTGACCGCAATCAAGGCCACCAAAGATATGGCCATGAAGGCCCTGGAAATAGGGAGGTAATTATGAACGAAATCACGGTCAAAAATCGTCTGGAAATGCCCACGCCTCTGCAAGGGCAAGAAAAAAGCAGTCCAAAGACTCAGGAAGGCTCTTTCGCAAATATGCTGTCGGGAGCGATAAATGAAACGGATCGGCTGCGAAAGGCAGCTGATGTGGCTGTAACGGATCTTGCTTCCGGAAACAACACTGATATTCACAAGACAATGATCGCCATGGAAAAAGCGAGCGTCTCCTTTAAGTTGATGATGGAGGTGCGAAATAAAGTGATTTCGGCCTACCAGGAGATCATCCGAACGCAGGTGTGATGAGAGGAATAAAAAATGGCTATCAATGAGATTTCATCCCAACTGAAATCAGTTTTCGGGAGTATGACGCCTACTAAGATATTTAGTTTGGTATTTGTGGTAGCCATTACGATAGCCGGTTTTATATTGCTTATGGTGTGGTCTGGGAAATCGGATATGCAGCCCTTATACACCAATCTGAATTCCGAAGATGCCGGGGCCATATTGGCCAGACTGAAGGAAAAAAAGATCCCTTACGAAGTTTCTGCCAATCAGGATTCCATCCTGGTGCCAGGCGATCAGCTCTATGAAATCAGACTGGAAATGGCATCTCTGGGGCTCCCCTTAGGGAGTGGCGTGGGGTTCGAGATTTTCGATAATGCAAAGCTGGGTATGACTGAATTTGTTCAGAACGTAAATTTCCAGAGGGCATTACAGGGGGAACTCTCTCGCACCATAAATGGCTTTGATGAGGTCAAGGGATCAAGGGTTCATATCGTTATGGGGTCCGATTCCCTGTTCTCCGAAGACGAAAAGCCTGCCACGGCATCGGTCATACTCAAGTTGCAATCCGGTGAAATGTTAAGCAAAGGCCAGGTTAAGTCCATTGTTCACCTCGTTTCCTCAAGTGTATCCGGCTTGAATCCGGAAAATGTGACCGTGGTCGATAATTTCGGGAAGATGCTGGCGGGATCAAGCGGCCGGTCCTCGGAAGGCCCGACCAGTTCCGATCAGTTGTCATTGCAGGAAAAGATAGAAAAAAGTCTGGAAAATAGGGTCTGTACCATGCTGGAAACGGCATTGGGACCGGGTAAGGCCATTGCCCGCGTTTCATGTGCTGTGGATTTCAGGAAACAAGAAAAAACCGAGGAGATGTATCAGCCCGATAATAAGGCGGTACGGAGTGAACAGATCTTCAGCGAGAGCGGACGAGAGTCCCTTGGAGGAACAGAAGGCGTTCCGGGGGTCCTCTCCAATACCCGAGAAGGACAGGCAGCCATGGCTGAAAAAGAGGCTGCTGAAGCCACGGAGGGACCAGGCTTCGAGAAAAACGAACGGACCGTCAACTATGAGGTCAGCAAGGTGATCAGTCACACAGTGGATTCGTACCCCAAGGTCATGCGAATATCCACCGCGGTCATCGTGGATGGCGTTCATGAATACATGGAAGGAGAAAACGAAAAAGGGGAGTGGAAGTATTCCCCCAGGTCTGACGATGAGATGTCCAAATTGGAGAAAATTGTTAAACGCGCGGTCAATTTTGATTCCACCCGGGGAGATGAGATTGAAGTGGTCAATATCCCGTTCAAGCAAATGAGACCTGAATGGGAAGAACTGAATGAACAGAAGGCCTCCGGTGGCTGGCTGTCGTATGTACGGAAATACAGCCCCTCTGGAAAGTCAATGTTATTAGTCGCCCTGTTGTTTTTCTTATTCATTTTTGTGGTGAGGCCGCTGATGCGGATGATAACCGCCGGCACAGCCGGAAATCCGGATATGCTGGTACGGCTTCCGAAAACCGTTTCGGAAATGGAAAATGAATACGGAACAGAGCCCCAGCCTAACCGAGAAGAAGCAGTAAGATTGATTTCATCTGATGAAGAGCATTCTTTGAAGTTGATGCGAAACTGGCTGGGGGAGGAGCAGGTGTAGATGCTTCAATTTCAACAGGTTGACATTCTGAGGTGAAAAACCTATGGACCCAAGGAATTTACCCGGTCCGCTGAAGGCGGCGATTCTGATCCAATCTGCCGGAAGCGCGGTGTCAGAACGGCTCCAGAGCAGGCTCGATGAGAATGAGAGAAAGCTGATTAGAGAACAGATTTCTCAACTGGGAGAGGTGTCGTCTGATTTAGTGGAAAAAGTTTCTGAGGAATTCGTCCAGCTCTCACAACAGCAGAAAACCCCACAGATTGCAAATGCGCCTGTTTCCCCAGCGCCAAATACCTCGGATGCCTCGGAACAGACATCGTCAGCCCCATCTCGAAACACCTCCGATCTTTCAGCCTTGAAATCCCTGGAGCCGGATCATCTCCTTGAACTGGTAAGGGATGAGCATCCACAAACCATTGCTATGATTCTGGTTCATGTTCAACCAGAGGTGGCCAGTGCGGTACTGGCCAGTCTGTCTGATAAAAGCAAGGCGGATGTGGGGCGGCGGATTGCAACCCTGGATAAGGTGGGAGCCGGAATGCTGGAAGAGATTGGAAAGATCTTTGATGATGTACTGAAGGAAAATGAGGAGTCCGTGAGCCATGTGAAAGGTGGGGCCGGGCTCATGGCGGATATACTGAATCAGACGGATGCCATGTCCGGAGAGATCATCCTGGATGAAATCGAAAATTTTGATCCGGAACTGGCCGCACAGATCAAACAAAGAATGTTCACATTTGAGGACTTGATACTCGTTGATAACAAGGGCCTGCAAAAAGTGCTGCGGAAGGTGGAGTCCAAGGAACTGGCAGTGGCCTTGAAGGCGGCGGCTGAAGAAGTAAAACAAAAGATATTTTCTAACATGTCGGAGAGGGCTGCACAGATGGTCTCAGAGGAGATCGAGGATCAGGGCGCTGTGAGGATGAAGGATGTGGAAGATGCCCAGCATGCCATAACCAGAATAATTCAGGAGATGGAAGATCAGGGGGAAGTGGTTATCAGTGGCAGGAAGGGAGAACAGCTCGTTGTATAAGTCCGGTGATAGAAGTGACGGGGATCACGAAGGGAGACCGCGTTTTTATAATTTTCCCAGCTTATCTGGTGGATTGTCCACCCCTCAGGCACCTGAAGGTGAAACGGAGGAAGGCTTCAGGCAGCTCAGTTTTGTCAGTCAGTACAATGGCAAAGCAGAATTCACGACATCCTTCGACAGGCCCGAAGAGCAGGTTAATACGTGTGCTGAGGATGTGGAGGAACATGCTGACAGGATTCGGGAGAAGGCCTATGCGCAAGGCTTTGATGAGGGAGAAAAGGCCGGTGCAGAGGCTGAAAAAGCCAAATTCAAAGCGGTTCTGGAAACCCTTTATGCAGGGATATCCGAACTGGATTCTGAAAGACAGAAACTGGGTTTAGAGGCGGAAAGGCAAGCGGTGGAACTGGGGGTGATGATCGCCGGGAAAATTCTATGCCGTGAAGTGTCCATGGATACGGAGACGATTTTTCGAATATTGGAGGAGGCGCTCAAAAAGCTCAGTGACCATAAAGATATTCGAGTGAAGATTCATCCTTCCGATTTGGAGGCTATCAATACGGCTAAAGCTGAGATTCCCGGTCTCAATAGGGCAAAGGAACCTGTTACCCTGGAGCCGGATAAGGGCCTCCGAAGAGGGGAGTGCGTTATTGAGACCGATTTCGGCATAATTGATGCCAGGTTTGACAGCCAGATGCAGGCGGTGGAGGAGGCGATGAAACGTGCACTTGAGAATGTACCCATGGAAAGTAGCGTGGCCGGGAAATGACCGCATTGCAGGTGGAAAAGTATCATTCGGTGATCGACGCAGTCAGCCCCATAACCGAGACCGGACGGGTGGCAAAAGTGGTTGGGTTTATCGCGGAAGCGGAAGGGCCTGCCAGTAGGTTGGGGGGGGTCTGCGATATTTACCTCAAAGGGGATGAGGGGAAAATAAGGGCCGAGGTGGTCGGGTTTAGGGAGAACAGGCTTTTGTTAATGCCCTTTGGCGAGATCCGGGGAATATCCCCCGGATCCCGCGTTGTGGCGAGAGAACAAAGGGCAGTTATCGGTGTGGGAAACGGCGTTCTGGGACGAGTCATTGACGGGCTTGGAAGTCCGATCGATGGAAAGGGGCCCATCGCAACAGAAGCGATGTATCCCATATATGCAAAGCCCATGAATCCGTTTTTGAGGAAACGGATTCGTCAACCTTTAGATCTCGGGATCAGGGCGATCAACGGCGTGCTGACCGTGGGATGTGGTCAAAGAATGGGCATTTTTGCTGGGTCAGGGGTTGGGAAGAGTGTTTTGATGGGCATGATCGCACGAAAGACCCGAGCGGATGTCAATGTGATCGCTTTGATAGGCGAAAGAGGCAGAGAGCTGAATGAGTTTATCGAGCGGGAGCTGGGCGAGGAGGGGCTGAAAAGGTCTGTGATAGTTGTTGCCACCTCGGACAGTCCGCCGCTTATTCGGATGAGAGGCATATTTGTGGCAACTGCCATCGCAGAATATTTCCGGGATATGGGGCGACATGTGATCCTGATGATGGATTCGGTGACCCGGTTTGCCATGGCCCAAAGAGAAGTGGGGCTTGCCGTTGGGGAACCGCCCACCACGAAAGGTTACACCCCTTCTGTTTTTACCCTTCTGCCTCGGATTCTGGAAAGGGCGGGAACCTGTTCAGGTGCGGGCACCATTACGGCGTTGTATACGGTGCTGGTGGAAGGCGATGATATGAACGAACCCATCGCTGATGCGGTCCGGGCCATACTGGACGGGCATATCATCTTAACAAGGGAACTGGCCGCACAAAACCATTACCCTGCCATCGATATCCTTAACAGCGTCAGCCGACTTATGGGGGATATCTCAGATCCGGAGCACAGAGAGGCGGCCAATCGCCTACGAGAAGTTCTGGCCACATACCGAAAGGCTGAAGACCTTATCAACATCGGTGCATATGTGACTGGCAGCAACCCCAAAATCGATTATGCCATCGAGATGGTGGAGCAGGTGAATGGTTATCTCAAACAGGGGGTGGACGAGAGCGAACCACTGGAGACCAGCGTTCAGAACCTGTGTGCCATGTTTGCAAATGCAACGGCCGCCAACTGACATCCTGTATTCCCTGTGAACGGCGGCCCCCTCCGCGGTTTGGGAACCCATTTGAACAAGGCGACATTCTCTGCTGTTTCAGTGAATAACTCAAGCGTCCAAAGCTCTCCCGTCATGCCGGATCTGATCCCCGCTAGGTACGGGATCTTCGACCGGCATCCAGAGCATTTAACCCATGGGAACAACACTGGATTCCCGCTTCCGCCGGAATGACGGCACGGCGCCTTACTACCTAATGATATTAATATGTTACGAGAACTTTGCACTCTTGAGTGAATAAATGTATAGATTCAGCTTGGAAACGGTCTTGAAGCACAGGAAACATACCGAAGAGGTATTGCAGAAGGCGTTTGTGGATAAAAAGAGGGAACTCCTCATGGCGGAGGAAAGCCTGGCTAGCCTTGAAGCGGTCAAAATGAAAAATCTGTCTGCGCTGCACCAAAAGCAGCAGGACGGGGCCGGTATTTGGGCAGTTGTGCTATATGACAACTACATCAGGCAGATCTCAATAAAACTTTCGAATCAGAGCAATCGAATTAAGGAACTGAAGCATGAACTCAGTGCAAATCGAAAAGAGTTGATTGAGGCCATGAAGCGGCGAAAGACGTTGGACCGGCTCAAAGAAAAAAAATGGGAAGCATACAAAAAAACAGTAGAGAGAAAAGAGCAGATTTTCCTGGGAGAAACTGCCATTAACGGATTTCATCGCACAAACTATTCCTCATAACATCTCATCCTGCCTGCGAAGAATACCGCTTGCCTCGATCCGATGGATTGCCCCATTCTATTTCTATCGCATTTTACCTCCTCCTACCCGGATACATTTCACCCTGGATACTCCGATGCACGGGCAGCGAAACCCCGCCTCCCTGATCAATGGGGCAAAAGTTTACCCGGCAAGGGCAGCTTTTGCCGGATAAGCCAAATCAGGCGGGGCGCTGATGGGTATGAAAAGGCAAAAAACATCCTGCCCCAAGGATTTACAAAATTAAAAAAGAGTAGTTATCACCCTATGTTGGAAGCCAAGAGAATCTCCCAAACAGACTGGTTGCCATTGAAGGTCCCCTGTGTTGTCAGAGATTGGCACTAAGGTTGCAAAATGGTCTACAACAATCCCAACCATTACGCATAGCGAAAGAGGTGAGTTAGATCATGCCGACCGATTTTTTCCCTGTTATGAATCAAGAGCGAATGCCATCAGAGCGTTCGGGGCATAGCAAGGGGAAAGATGATGCCACGCAGGGGTTGAGCAGCGCGGATGGTGAAAACGGTGGAAATGAAACCGATTTTCATTCTGCATTTTTAGAAGTCGCTCACCAGAAAAACAAAGATTCTGAAGAACCTGCAGCCCGAACAGGCTCAGCAGGGGTACAGGCCGATGGTACAGTGGATGGGAAGATGAATACTGAACATGCGTCTAATGCCGAAAGACAGACCGGTGAAAATGCGGATTCTGAGCCTGACCCGGAGCGAACAAGTGACACGCATGGGGCGGATGCGCTGGAAAAGGGAACACCTGAGTCCTTTAAGATGGCTAAGGGAGACGAGAACGCTTATACGGAAAAAGAAGGACATCCCCAAAAAGGGGACGGCTTTAAAGGGGTCAGCGGTGGAAGTCCACAATCGGGCAAAGCAATATCCTTGGTCCATAAAAGGGGTTCCAAAAGGGAGCCTGTTTTCCAGAACAGTCGGGCTGGCGAGGAAGTAAGGCAGGGGAGTTTGGACCTGAACCGGATGACCGGTAAGGGTGAAGGCAAGGGGTCGGACAAGGCGGAGGGGGCTGGGGTTTCATCCCGGGATTCGAAAAGCCGGATGGTCGGCCCAGGGTTGAAGCAGGGGAGTTTGGACCTGAACCGGATGACCGGTAAGGGTGAAGGCAAGGGGTCGGACAAGGCCGAAGGGGCTGGGGTTTCATCCCTGGATTCGAAAAGCCGGATGGATGGCGCAAGGGTGAAGCAGGGGAGTTTCAATCTGAATCAGGTGGCAGCTAAAGCTGAAAATATGAGTGAGGCCAAGTTGGAAGATGACAGGATTCCATCACGGGATTCGGCCAGCCGGGTGAAAAATGATGGAGTAAAGCAAACTCCTCCTGATGCAAGGAGTCTAACCGGGGGTTCTGTAAGCCGGTCGTCTGATCAGACGATCGATACGGCCCGAAAAAACACCGCCGGTGCTGGAAAGGGCCAATCGGTCTCGCCGCGCGGTGAGGCAACCGCATCTCTGGCGGCATCCATGGCCCCGGATAAGGGCAAGGCCGAAAAACATACAGAAGCGTCGTCAAGAAAACGGGTCTCTGCCGGAGAGATGTCAATAAAGACCGGTACGGCCGATCCCAGGTCAACGATGTATGTGCATAAGGAGCAGGAATCCGATCAGCGCGGTCAAGGGGGAAAGGAACAGGGATCCAAGGATGAGACAGGCATAACAACACAAGGCAAAAGGGAAAACGAGTCGCCTTCGGTCAGAGTTGCGAGCAACGCTTCAACCCATAACAATGAACACCGTTTCGATGCAGGCAGTCGGAAGTCTGAACCCGGCACGCAAGGCAGTCCATCCACAAGCGCAAATGATCCTTCTTTGTCACCAAGGGCCACGGGGCCTGACGCCCGCTCGGCGGACACGGGAATGATCAAAAAGTCGTTCCAGGAAGACGGGGTGAAACACTTTGTGGACAAGGCGTCCTTACATCTGAAGAACGGGCAACAAGGATTTAAGATCGAGTTGAAGCCCGAGTTCTTAGGCCAGGTTAAGGTACAGGTTTCCACGGATAATCATCAGGTGACCATCAGAATTATCACTGAACTCCCGGCGGCAAAAGAGATGATCGAAAACAACGTTCATCAACTCAAAGCCGAGCTTCAGGCCCAAGGCCTGCAGATTGACAAGTTTGATGTTTCCCTGTCCCAGAATTCAAACAGGAACGGGGAGGCGCACCGGTTTTCGGATTCCAGAAAAACGAAAAAGGGCGGGATAAGAAGGAAGCCGTCTGGGGATATTGAAGCAACAAATGATGCCAAAAAAAATGGCTGGATGCAAAATCAGGCCTCAACTGCGGGAGCCATCAACCTGTTCGCATGACAGGGAGGCCCTCATGCAGATGCAAAAGCCACCACAATATAAATCTGATTCAGGCGAACAGGCACAATAAAGAGAGGAGATAAATATGCCCGTTTCAGCAGTCTCAGGGGTCACATCGAAAGAGGGCGGTTCGTCGTACGAGATAGGGGGGGAGCTGGGGAAAAATGAATTTATGAAACTACTTGTGACCCAGCTTCAAAACCAAGATCCACTTGACCCCATGGATAGTCATGAGTACATTGCACAGCTTGCCCAATTCAGCTCTTTGGAACAACTACAGAATATCAATGACAAATTGGATAATCTAACCGAAGAATTGGCCAGTGCGTCAAACTTGATAGATCGCGAAATAGAGGCCTTAGGCACCCTGGTAACCGTTGAAGACGGTGAGCCCAATGAGGCCTTTTTTGAACTGGAATCCGATGCCACGGCTGTTTTTGCCACCATCAGCGATGCAAATGGCGGCCATGTGAAGAGCCTCCAGATGGGACCCATGAGCGCGGGCAAGCAGACCATCATGTGGGACGGCACCGATGCCAACGGAAACAAGGTGTCTGACGGCCAATACACGGTTGACGTCCAGGCGGTGGGCACGGACGGTTCCGTGGTGGACGTTACTTCCCTGATCAAGGGTACAGTGACCGGTGCAATGTTTGAGGACGGGGTGACGACTCTTCTGATTGGGAACACAGAAATTCCGTTGAGCAGCGTAATCAAAATTACACAGGGGTCTTAGGCCGTACATGGCCCGGCCCATCAAATGAAATATTAAAAAAATATGGAAGATAAAGGAGGGGGTTTCCATGATAAAGTCACTATTTTCTGGAATAACAGGATTGCAGGCGAATACGCAGCGATTGGGTGTCATAGGCGACAATATCGCAAATGTAGGAACCACCGGATTCAAAGGCTGCAGAATGGATTTTGCAAATCTCCTCAGCCAGTCCGTGGGAGGATTCACCGGCCAGGAGGTGGGCTCCGGTGTCGCAACCGGTAAATTGAGCCGTGACTGGACCCAGGGCTCTGTTCAGACGACGTCAAACGTGACAGACCTGGCCATCAATGGAGACGGGTTTTTTGTGGTCAAGTCTGATGAAGAGGATGCTGAATCATACTACACCCGGGCGGGGATGTTTCACTTTGATAAAGAGGGATTCCTGGTGGACAACAATGGATACAGGGTCCAGGGATTTGAGGAGGAAGAATCCGAGGGCGATTTGGTAGACATTCAAATTGAAATCGAAGAAGGAGAGGAAATACCGAGTATCCAGATTGACAGCGCGGGCCAGATCACTCTATATACCTCGGAGAACGCGGATGGAGAACCAGGCGGAAGGATTGCAGTGGCCAGTTTTCCCTGCAACTGGGGCCTGGCGGCCATGGACAGAAATCTTTATAAACAGACTAATCTGTCCGGGGAGCCGATCATCGACGGGGCCCCCGGTACCAAAGGGAAGGGGTCCATCTCCAGCTATTCCCTGGAGATGTCCAATGTGGATCTGGCCCGGGAGTTTGGAGACATGATCACCACCCAGCGCTCCTTTCAGGCCTCTGCCAAGGTCATTACCGCAAGCGATGAAGTGCTGCAACAACTGCTGGGGATAAAACGATAATCACAAGTGATAATCCACCATATAAATGAGGGGAATGAGCCCTCTCATCACAGGAGGAAGGCGTATGATTCAGGTTACCCGATTAGACAATACCCCCATGGTGGTCAACGTGGAGATGATACGATCTCTGCGGGCCGCACCGGACACGGTTATCACCTTTACCACCGATGACAGAATGATGGTCAAGGAGCCGGTGGAAGAGATTTCCAAGAGAATCCTGGATTATCAACGCATGATCCACAGCAAAGCGGATCGGTTAAGCGATGGCGTCAATTCCCAACACGCCGTGTGATGCCCTGAATGCCCAAGTCATATTCAGGGAATCTCGGTCATTTCGAGCGAAAAAACCGCTGTTGGGGCAGCCTACCAGGGAACAGGGATGCGGTGAGGCTAATGGGCTTTACGGCAAACGTCAATCCAATGACAAATGGCGACAAAATTTGACTGCGTCATCCTTATGTCATAAGGTCATTCCCTGGTGTGCCTGGTCTTGTTTGTGCTGTTTTTCCGCCATGAACCGATAAAGCATTTCCCCCAATCGTCTTACGGCCGTATTTCTCTGAACAGGTTTGCCGTCTTCATGCCTATTGGCTCCGGCAGAACCCTCTCGGGGCTGAAACCTTCCGATTTTCAACTCATTATCACGGACGCAAAGACATTTCCATCCGCTTGTGCGTAGCCCTTCATTTCAAATACAGCCACTCAAAACCGGGTTTTCCGTCAACCTTCCTTGGAAGAAAAGTCTCAATTTGTGGCATGATGCTTGCTTGAATAATGCCTAATCAAACATCAAAGGAGGCGTAAAGGTGGATCTTGCTACGCTTGCCGGCATCGTGTTTTCCGGCGTGCTGGTAATCAGTGCCATTCTGGTAGGGGGTTCCGGGGCCTGGTTTATCAGTGCACCGTCAGTGATGATCGTTATGGGAGGGACCATGGGCGCAACGCTTCTCAGCTATCCGCTTTCACAGGTCCTGGGGGTGTTCAAGATTGTTATGAATGTTTTTATTCATCGGTCCGAATCCACCGAAAAGGTGATCAACATGATGATCGAATTCGGCAAGCTGGCCCGAAAAGAGGGCATTCTATCATTTGAATCAAAGCTGAAAGATATTGATGATCCCTTTTTTGTGAAAGGCTTGGAGTTGGCCATCGATGGAGTGGAGTCGCAGTCAATCAAAAATGTGCTGACCACCGAAATTGCGTACGTGGAGGAACGGCATGCCATGGGCGCTGAGATATTCACCAGCATGGGGACTTATGCGCCGGCCGTGGGTATGCTGGGGACCATTATCGGTCTGGTCCAGATGCTCATGCAGATGGAGGACCCCAGTGCCATTGGGGCCCCCATGGCCACGGCCCTGCTGACCACCTTTTACGGCACCCTGCTGGCAAACCTGCTCTTCCTGCCCATTGCGGCCAAATTGAGGACCCGCAGTAAAGAAGAAATTTTTCTCAAGGAACTGGTGGTGGAAGGCATCATGTCCATCCAGTCCGGTGACAACCATCACGTGATAGAGCAGAAGCTCAAGGCCTTTCTGCCAAGGGGGAAGAAGATCGCCAGGAGTGAACAACCCGCTAAAGAGGAAAGCGAATAAAGGCGGGTCGGTTATGGATTATGGTGAGAGAAGGTAGAAAAAATAGATCGAAGTCGGAAGGGCCTTCTTCGTCGGGGTGGGAAATCATCTATACCGGCTTTATTCTCATTATGCTCTGCTTTTTTATTATGCTGTGCGCATTTTCGACCATCGAGAAGTCCAAGGTGGAGAAATTTGTGGCCTCCTTTTCCCGGGCGGTGAGCGTTATGCCTAAAGGGGTCAAGGTTCATCCCGGGAATCAGGTGCGACATTTCCTGCCGGACATTGCAGACGAACAGGGCGAAATGGCCCTGATATTCCAGGAACTGCAGAAGATCCAGGGCGAGCTGGGGTTGGCGGAGGAGTTTTCCTTTTCCTTTGTACGAAACGGTATCGTGGTACGGTTGGCAAACCAGGCATTGTTCGATCTCGGTGTTGCTGAGATTTCAGATGAGGCCATCCCCGTGCTGGACAGGATCGGGCGCATAATTTCGGATTGTGATTATCCTGTTCAGATAAACGGCCATACGGATAATATCCCCATCCATACGGACACCTACCCTTCAAACTGGGAGTTGTCAACGGCGCGGGCGGCAAATGTGCTGAGGTACTTTGTGGAGATTCTGGGTATTCCGCCGGAAAGGCTCTCTGCTGCAGGGTTCGGGGAGTTTCAGCCCATTGTTTCAAATGAGAGCCCTGAGCGCCGGGCCGAGAATCGGCGGGTGGAGATCATTTTCAGCTTGGAAAAAAGAGGATGAGTACACGAATAAGATGGAAAGGAAGGACGGGACCCCCATGAGCCGTAATAAAATGACATCGGCAGGAGGAGGAAGGTCGAATTCATGGCTGACCACCTTCAATGATTTGATAACGCTCCTGATGGTCTTTTTTGTCCTCCTTTTCACCATGGCGACCACGGATGTAGGAAAGCTGAAGCAATTTCAGGTCTCCATCATGCGGGGGTTGGGGGTCTTGGAGAAAGGTGAGATGTCCCCGATTGGGGTCATAGAATCATTCGGAGACAAGGGAACGAACAAAGGGGTAAACCGGGAAAAAATGTTTCCGGACGGCCCGGAAAGCATCGAGGATTACCTGGAGGCGATCAAATCATTTGCGGGTGTTGACGTTAAATTCAGGGGAAAGGATCAGGTCCTGAGCCTGGATGGCAGTGCGCTTTTCACATCCGGTTGTGCCGACATTACCCCCGCCGCTTATCCAATGCTGGAAAAAATGCTCAGAATAATCAAGGCCTGTTCGTGCCGTGTACGGGTGGAAGGTCATACGGACAGCATCCCCATCTTTACAAAAAAATTTGAATCAAACTGGGAATTGTCCACTGCACGGGCCGTAAATATCGTCAAGTATTTTGTGGAAAAAGGAGATGTGGCCCCTGAACGTTTTTCAGCCGTCGGATACGGGGAATTGAGGCCCCTTGCGGCGAATGATACCCCTGAACACAGGGCCCAGAACCGGAGGGTGGAAATCGTGCTGAAGAAAAGTGAGGAACGATGACATGTCGACGAAAAAGCTGTTTATCCTGATAGGCGGCCTGTTGGTGACGGGTCTGATTGGCGGCGGGGTCTTTTTTTACCTTCAAAAAGGGAATACTGAAAAAAGCGTCCCGGCAACCGATGCCGAAGAAACCAAGAACAGGGAAATGGAAGCATTGCTTCTCAAGAAAAGGATCAATTTTCCACTGGAGAGTTTTATCGTAAATTTGGCCGATCCCGGTGGGAAACGATATCTGAGTACCAGAATCGTACTGGAGCTTAATGATAAGGACCACATCGATGCACTGGAAAAAAAAGTGTCCCAAATACGGGACCGGATATTGATGATTCTCCCGACCAAAACTTTTAAGGATATACAGAGCGTGGAGGGGAAGAACACGCTACGAAATACGCTCATTGAAGAACTGAACGCCATACTTCAGGAAGGCGAAATAACCAATATCTATTTTCAGGAATTTGTGGTCCAGTAGAGGTGAAACTCCATGGCTGACCAAGTATTGAGTCAAGAAGAAGTTGATGCGCTGCTTTCTTCCATGAAAGCAGGGGATGTTGACTTAACCGTGAGTGAAGAGGAAACCGCGGAAATTCCCGAGGAGCAGCTCCAGGTCTATGACCTGACCTCCCAGAACATTATGATGCGGGAGCAGTTCGACGTTCTTGATGAGGTGTTTGACCGCTTTATCAACGCGTTTCGAAATTCCTTAGGTTCATCCTTCAGGGCTCCCATTGAATCGTCGCTGGCATCCACGGAGATGGTTAAGTTTGGAGATTTTTTGGAAGGTCTTCCCAACCCTTCAAGCTTTCACACATTTCGAATGGAACCTCTGGTCGGATCCGCCCTGCTCGCCCTTGAGCCCAATCTGGTCTTTTTTCTTATCGACTGCATGTTCGGGGGATCCGGGAAATCCATGGCATATCAGGAAAGGGATTTCACCCTGATAGAACAGCGAGTTATGCGAAAATTCGCAGGTGAGATACTCAAGGACCTGGAAAAGTCCTGGAACTTTGTCAAGGCTTTGCGAATAACCTTGGGCAAAAGTGAAACCAAACAGCAGTTTGTCCGCCTGGTCGCGCCCGGCGATTTAGTAATAGCCGTGGCATTTTCCGTGTCCTTGGAGGAGGTTTCAGGGAACCTGTGGCTCTGCATCCCTTATTTAATGCTGGATCCCATCAAGGAGAAGCTCTCTTACCGGAATCTGAGAGAGGCGGAACTGGAAAACGCCTGGAACGAGCAGTTACAGAAACTATTGAATGATACGGAAGTGAGTCTGTCCGTTGAGTTGGGCAAGTCCTTATGGCGGGTGGGAGATGTGCTCAATCTCAAAGCAGGTGATGTTATTCGACTTGACACCGGACCCCAGACATCGCTTCCCGTAATGGTAGAGAAAATCCCTAAGCTGCAAGGCGTTCCGGGGGTTGTTGCAGGAAATCGAGCGGTTCAAATAACGGAACTGGTCGGCCATCCGGTTGAGAGAAAACAAGGAGAAGCATGAGGCAGTATAACGGTATGTATACTCAATCCGAAAACAGGTAATCTGGATATGACTGAAAAAGACAAAGGAACCCCTGCATCATCTGGGGTAAAAAAGGATTCCGCTGCGTCGCAGGCGGATAAGCTCGATTTTGTCCTGGATGTACCCTTAAAGGTTACCGTAGAACTCGGGCGGACCGAGATGGTGGTCAGTGAGCTGCTTAAACTCTCTCAAGGATCAATTATTGAGCTTTCAAAATATGCAGGGGAAACCCTGGATATTTTGGCCAACCAGCAGTTGATTGCCAGAGGTGAAGTGGTCGTGGTCAAAGACAAATATGCCATGCGAATAACGGAAATTGTAACCCCTATGGAAAGGGTCAAGAAACTGAAATGAATTATTCTCCTGACTTAATTGCCACTGCAGTGAAGATGATCATTGTTTTCGGGTTATTGTTGGGTGTACTGGTGGCGGTCCTTTATTTCATGAAAAGAGCCACGGGCAATCGGACCGGTCAATCCAAGGGATCCATGATCAGAGTCCTGGCAAGCCATTACGTGGGCGTAAAGAAAAACATATCTCTGGTTGAAATCCCGGGCACGGTTCTGGTGGTGGGAATTACGAACGATCACATTGATCTTTTGACCAGGATCGATGATGTGGAGATAATGAGACAACTCTCCGAGTCCGGGAACGAACAGCGGTCATTCGCGGATCATTTTCAGAAAATATCGTCCCTGTACAAAAAGAAAAAAGGGTAGGCCTTTGCGAAGCGCCGGTTGAGGGGGTGCTGTTTAAGGAATGGATTGCTGATCGGCCTGGTGGAATATGAAAAGTGTGCTAAAAGTATTTATCATTGCCTCGTGTCTTTTTGCCTTTGTTACGGCTATGGGGAACTCTGAATGCTGGAGTGCCGCTGCACCCGCCACTTCTTCGTTACTGAATCTGGATCTGGACCGGACCGGAAGTAATGATCAAATAGCCGTTGTCTTGCAGATTTTTCTTTTGTTGACGGTCCTGTCCCTGGCCCCGGCAATCCTTATCACGTTGACATCCTTTACCCGCATCGTCATTGTCCTTTCCCTTCTGCGCCGGGCCATGGGGACCATGCAGAGTCCACCGAATCAAATTCTTATCGGTCTGTCTCTGTTTCTCACCATTTTTATCATGATGCCGGTCTGGACAGAGGTCCATGAAAGGGCAGTTAAACCTTTCATGGAAAAAAAAATGTCAAACGAGGAGGCATTTTCTGCCGCGGTCGTGCCGCTCAGAACTTTCATGCTGAGGCAGACGCGGGAAAAGGATATTGCGCTATTTGTGGATATTGCGGGAGTGGACCGGCCTAAAAATGTCGATGACGTACCCACTACCGTACTGATACCCTCCTTTATTATCAGTGAGTTGAAGACCGCGTTTCAGATAGGGATGTTATTGTATGTCCCGTTTTTAGTCATTGATATGGTTGTGGCGAGTGTGCTTCTTTCCATGGGGATGATGATGCTGCCGCCAATTATGGTGTCACTGCCCTTTAAACTGATGCTGTTCGTTCTGGCTGACGGCTGGTATCTGATTGTGGGGTCAGTGGTGAAAAGCTTTAGATAGTGTTTGAAAGGGGGTGTTGGCGTGAGTCCGGATTTTGTAACCGGTTTTTTTATGGAAGCCTTAAAGACCGCGATACTGCTGGCTGCCCCGATGCTGGGGGCCGGCCTGATCGTAGGTCTTCTGGTGAGCATGTTTCAGGCCGCCACTCAGATCAATGAAATGACCCTGGTCTTCATTCCGAAAATGCTGGCGGTGGGCGCTGCGTTGTTGATTTTTTTCCCCTGGATGCTTGAACTCGTTATCGACTTTACCCAAGGGGTATTTTTGAACATCCCCAATTTCGCCCGCTGAACCGGTGTGAGGAAAGGGGCAGCATCTTGAATGAAGAATGGCTTATTTCAATATTTCACTAACTGATGTCCAGACCTTTCTCCTGATATTTCTGAGGGTGGGGGCAATATTGTTGACCCTTCCCATTCTGGGCAGCCGGAATATCCCCGCCATGTTCAAAATCGGGTTGTCATTTGCAATGAGCCTGATGCTTTATCCCGTAGTGAATCTAAATGCATTCCCTGGCCAACTCGGTCTTCTCCCCCTGGGCATGGGAATCATCAGTGAAATTATTTTGGGGGTCATCATTGGGTTGTCCGTCCAGATGATATTTGCCGGGGTACAGCTGGCAGGTCAGTTGGTGGGATTTCAGATGGGGATGGCCATGGCCAATATTATGGACCCGTCTACCAGTGAACAGCTCCCGCTCCTGGGGGAACTGAACAATATTATTGCGCTTTTAATTTTTGTGACCATTGACGCCCATCACTGGTTTATCCGGGCCGTGGCTGACAGTTTTCGCCTGGTGCCTCCCTTTGGCTTTCATTTCAGCAACTCCCTGATGGACCAGATGGTAGGCGTAGGGGGAGACATGTTTGTCATCGCCATCAAGGTCGGTGCACCGGTAATCGCGGCCCTGTTTCTCATGAGTGTGGCCTTTGCTGTGGCAGCTCGAACCGTTCCGCAGATGAATATCTTTTTTGTGGCCATGCCGGTAAAGATTATTGTGGGAATGTTGTTTTTGGGGTTTTCCCTCCC
>JAWLET010000355.1:0-2590 GCA_041685955.1 Desulfobacteraceae bacterium
CCGGGTATATTGCAGCTCTTCTTTCACAGTTAGGAGCTTATCCACCTGTTCCTGATCCTGAGCAAAAACATAAGTGGCCCGAATCCGACCTAAACCTCCAGCCAGTTCCTTGGCCACCGCCGACGTAAACAGGGTAAGGGTTACCCCCCCCACGGATTGGGTCCCCAACTGAGCAAAGAGCCATTCAGGGTCGTTATCCAGAATCATCCCTACGTTTTCGTCCCGTTTCAGGCCGAGCGATACCAGACCCAGAGCCACAAGCTTGGTATATCGCAGATAATCTTTCCAGGTATAATTATGCCATATCCCGTAAGACTTTTCCCGAATGGCGACCTTGTCATCCTTAAATTTCTCCGCTTGCCTGGATAAGATCTGTGGCAGGGTGAACTCGTCCAAGGAATCCAGACTCTCCTGATCTATCCGCTCAATCTTACTGGTGGTAGCTTCCATAGTCTGTCCGACAACTCGATACGTGGGCAATGCTATTCAATTTTTGAGGTGTCACCGAGATAGGCCTTAATGACCTGGGGATGATTCTGAACGAAATCGGGGGACCCTTCTGCGATCTTGACACCGAAATCAAACACAGCCACCCTATTGGAAATACTCATCACGATGGACATGTCGTGTTCAACCAGTATCATGGTTTGGTCCCATGCCTCATTGAGTTCCATCAAAAACCGGACCATGTCTTCCTTTTCTTCCAAGGTCATACCGGCAAACGGTTCATCCAGCACCAGAAGCTTAGGCTCCAGGGCCAGGGCACGGCCCAGTTCGACCCGCTTTCGCATCCCATAGGGAAGTGATCCCACCAGCTGGTTGCGTATGCCCTGCATTTCCAAAAAATCGATCAACTCTTCCAGCACCCGGCGATGACGCACCTCTTCATTCCGGACACTCTTCAAAAAGAGGGCGGCCTTACCCACATTATAATTGCAGTGCACATGGCGGGCCAGCAGCATATTGGAAAGCACGGTCATTCTGGGGAAGAGTTCGATATTCTGATAGGTGCGTCCGATCCCCTTCCGGGTCAGGTGATGGGTGGAAACACCGGTCACCTCATTTCCGTTGAAAAATATCTGCCCCTCCTGGGGCTTGTAATACCCCGTGATACAGTTGAGCAGGCTGGTTTTTCCGGCCCCATTGGGCCCGATTACGGCCACCAGTTCACCGGTACTCACGGAAATGTCGATTTTACTGAGGGCCGTAATGCCCCCGAACTTGAGGGTCAGGTCCTTCACTTCCAGCCCGGCCCGTCTCTTTTCGGGCCGGGCGGAAGTGAAGATGCTGGGATTCCCGCGAAAGGCTTTCATTTCAGGACGGTTACCTTCTCTTTTTTCGGGTTCCAGAATTTAGTGAGCGGCTCAAAGGTCTGGTCTTCATTGATCTTTACTATTCTGGCCGTAAAAGAACCGCCATGATCGGTGTCCGTGTAAGTGATGTTGGGCATCAGGCCGCCGAAGTCCTCGTTCTGGAAGGTCTCCAGGGCCACATTAATGCTCTCGCTGTCTATTTTTCCCAGCTTGTCGTGGGCTCTCTGGAAGGCCTTAACCATGATGGCGCCGACGACCACACCTTCCCAGTAAGCCGTGTCAAACTTGGAGACGGAGCCGTATCGTTCCCACAAATCCGTCAGCAACTTGATTCCCGGGTTATCATCCCCCGGTAGACATCCGGGAAACTGCATGTGCATGCGGTCACGGATAATCCCTTTTCCCCGCTTGAAAAAATCGGGATCCGTGGATGTCCAGGTTCCGAAAAAGGGGACATCATACTCCACCCGGTCCGCGGACTCCAGGGCCATGATAACGGCGGAGGGAAGGCACTGCATGAAGACGTACTCAGCGCCTTTATCTTTAAGTCTCAACAACTCAGTCTTGAGATCGAGGCTCTTGGGCGGAAACTGTTCAACAGCCACAATGTCTATGTTGTGTTTTGACGCATATTCCTTGCTGGGGTCGTGGATGGACTTTCCATAGGCATTATTATAGGTCAGCAGGCCTACCTTGGGCGGCGCACTCCCCTCATGAATGGCATTGATATATTCCAGGACCGCATAGCAGTCCATGATATAACTTCCAAAGGGGAGATAGGCATAGTCCACAGGGGGTTTTAAAATCCCCTGAAAGGTTGAATAATTGAGGTTGGGAACTTTATATTTTTGGATGATGGGTTTGGCCATGATCCCGGAACCCGCATCCCAGGTGGCGATCATGTCCATTTTGTCCGCAGTGCAGAATTTCTTCACATGTTTGAGGGCTTCCGGAACCTTATAGGCATGGTCAACCACGGTCAGATCTATTTTGTTCCCTGCAATCCCTCCTTTTTCTTCATTGATATACCGGAAGTATTCCTGTTGGCCCTTGGCATGGAATTGACCCCATGTGGAAGCAGGCCCGGTCAAGTTAATCACAGCGCCTACCTTGATGTCCTTCGCCATCGCAGCGGATGGAAGACTGATCCCGATCATTCCTGCCACAATCAAAGTCACCGTTGACAAAAACAGTAATCTACGCATGGATCTCCTCCTTATCGTAATGAAGTTGAATTTACAAAACCTGGTCACCAGGATTCCGTATTCAGTATCGCC
>JAWLET010000356.1:0-2580 GCA_041685955.1 Desulfobacteraceae bacterium
GAGACAGCGCACACCAAAGGCTGAGCATAAGGACCGCAAGCTTTGCATGGCTGTACGGTCCCGGTGTTCTTTCTCCTGAAACATCTCTTAAGGGATGGAGTGGATGTTCTTGATTCATTTTTTTGATATCTTTGCGCTGAGTGCTGTGTTTACCCTTGAACTATCAAGGTCGGTTTTTGGCCCTGAGAAAAGGGACCATCGCCTATCTCAGATAATCCGAATACTCTTCTTCAAAGTTGGAGATATTTTCCTTGAGCCATTTCTTGATATTCTGGGTGATTTTTTCCTGTATTTGCCGGATCCGCTCACGGGAGATATCGTATTTATCACCGAGCTCCTGCAGGGTCAGTGGTTTTTCCGCCATAATCCGGTTGTCAAATATATCCGCTTCTTTTCCAGAGAGGGTCTTTCTGAAGGCCATAAGGCTCTCGGAAAGGCGGTTTTGACTCTCGGTTTTGGAGATCTGATCATCCATCGCCTCTCCCGGATCCGGGAGCATGGAATCGTATGAATCCCTCGAATCCTCCCCCACAGGAGCGCTGAGAGAAAGTTCCCATCCCCCCAGTCGCTGAGTCATCTCCACCACTTCCTCTTCCTTGACATCGAGTCGTTCCGCCAATAATTTCGGCTCCGGCAAAAACCCTTGAGCGATCAATTTGTCCCTTTCCTTGGACAGGTTGAAGAAAAGCTTTCGCTGGCTCTGGGTGGTTCCGATTTTGACCAGTTTCCAGTTGTCCATGATGAACTTCAAAATGTAGGCTTTTATCCAGAAAGAGGCGTAATAGGAGAATTTTATGCCCCGATAGGGATCGAATTTATTTGCGGCCTGTAAAAGCCCCAGGTTCCCTTCCTGGATCAGGTCCAGGAGGTTTCGTGTCCAGTATCTGTGAAAGTCCATGGCGATTTTTACCACCAGCCTGAGATTGGCGGTGATCAGCCGGTAAGCGGCCCGCTGATCGTGCTGTTCCCTGACTCTGATGGCCAACTCCTTCTCTTCTTCCCGGGTGAGCAGGTTGTACTGCTTTATCTCCAGCAGGTACATCTGCAGCGGATCGTACGGGACTAAGGCCGTTTCCAGAGGGCGCAAGGCAGGGGGGAACGTTTCCTCTCCCACGATGGGGTAGCTCCTGGGCTTCGCCTTTTTTTCGTTTTCAGGCCCGGTTTTTGCTTTTGCGGCATTCATAAGACGTTTAACTGGATCCCTTAATCCATGATAACCTTTTTGTATCGTTTTTTGCCTGCCCTTAGCAGGAGGGCGGCATTATCCATATCCTTAATGTCAATGATTTGGTCATAGTTTGCAAGTTTTTGGCCGTTAAGGTATCCTCCACCCTGGGCAATGAGGCGGCGTGCCTCCCCCCGGCTTTTACACAAACCCGCACGCTCAAAGAGGAGATATGCGGGAATGCCCTCCTCCAGGATCTCCTTTTGAACGGCATAAAGGGGCAGCGCATCCGCATCGGTGGACGGACCGTTCCCCTGGAATAACTGTCTCGACGCCGCTTGGGCCTGTTCGGCCTCATCTTTGCCGTGGCAGAGCTTGGTGGCCTCAAAGGCCAGCACCGCTTTTGCCTCCCTGATATCTTGGCCTTTCAGCCGGCTCAGTCGGTGGACCTCATCCATGGGCAATAGGGTGAATAAGGCCAGAAATCGAGGGATATCGAGGTCTTCCTGGTTTATCCAGTACTGGTAATAGTCATAGGGCGAGGTCAGTTCCGGATCCAGCCAGATGGCCCCTTTATGGGTTTTACCCATCTTTATGCCGGAAGCGGTGGTCAGAAGGGGAAAGGTCAGGCCGTAAATGGTCTGGCCCTCCAGTCGTCGGGTAAGGTCTACCCCGGCCAAGATGTTTCCCCACTGATCATTCCCGCCCATCTGCAGGCGACAGTCATAGTTTTTGAACAGGTACCAAAAATCGTAGGCCTGCAGGAGCATGTAGTTGAACTCTATAAAGCTCAGGCCGGTCTTCAGCCGGGCCCGGTAGCTCTCGGCCGCCAGCATGCGGTTGACGCTGAAGTGCCTCCCCACATCGCGCAGAAAATCAATGTACCCCAAGGGGGTCAGCCAATCCGCATTATTGACCATCAGGGCCTGGCCTTCGCTGAAATCGATGAATCTGGATAGTTGTGCTTTCAGTGCCACTGCGTTGGTTTCAATTTCCTCCCGGGTCATAATGGGGCGCATTTCTGTTTTTCCACTCGGATCTCCCACCAGGGTCGTGCCCCCCCCGATGACGGCGATGGGCCTGTGCCCGGCCCGCTGCATATGCACCAGGGCCATGATGGGAAGGAGGCTGCCCGCATGAAAACTTTTGGCCGTAGGATCAAAACCGATATAGCAGGTGGTGGGGGTTTCAAGCTGCCTTGAAACCAGGGCACGGTCCGTCACCTGTTCAACAAACCCCCTGTCTTCAAATACGGTTAAGGCGTTTTCCACTTTACTCCTCTGTCCTGTTCTGTTGAAACGCTTCCGGAAAAGACAAACGGATCACCTTGCCCGGTTCTCCTAAATCCGCCATGCGTTTTCCATTGAACTCGAAATCGATTCCCCCGGCATTGCCGATGAGCAGTTCAAAGCCTT
>JAWLET010000065.1:0-11025 GCA_041685955.1 Desulfobacteraceae bacterium
CTTCGGAAAAGGCGTACAGGGTGAGCCAGCGCACCCCGATTTCACGGCTCGTGGTGACCACATCCCGCACCGCGTCTGCCCCTTTTTCGTGGCCCAATACGCGTCTCAGGCCTTTTTGTTTGGCCCACCGACCGTTTCCGTCCATGATAACGGCCACGTGCTGAGGTATTTTGTCTGGATCCATGTCGGTCATTTTCGTTTGTTGTGAAGGCGTCTTGAGTGTTTCCCGGAATGTTAGTGCCGGGGATGTTCTCGCTGGCGGCCGATCGCCGATGGTGCTCCGGGTTCGGGGGGCGACCACCGGCATCGAAATTTTTCCCTACACCGATTCGGGGACAATAAGGATAAATTCTGAGGGTATGACAGGTGGCCACATCAAAATTCGGTGATCTCTTTTTCCTTCTGAGCGGTTATGTCGTCAATTTTCTCGATGAAATCATCGGTTATTTTCTGAACTTCTTCCTGGGATTTATACAATTCGTCTTCCGATATTTCCTTTTCGTTTTTGAGGTCCTTCAACATCTCATTGGCTTCCCGCCTGAGATTTCTGATGGAGATCCTGCTGTCCTCGGCCATCCGTTTTGCCAGTTTTGCCAACTCCCTGCGTCTTTCTTCGGTCAATGGGGGGATGGAGATTCGTATCATCTTTCCGTCATTCATGGGGGTAAGGCCCAACTCAGATTTCAATATCCCCTTTTCAATATCTCCGATAATGGATTGATCCCACGGTTGGACAATGATAAGACGGCTTTCCGGGGCAGAGATGGAAGCCACCTGCTCAAGCGGCATCTGGGTCTCGTAACAATCCACTTTAATGCCTTCCAAAAGTGCAGTGGACGCCCTTCCGGTCCTGATCTTTCTAAACTCCTTTTTGAGGGCCTCAGCCGTTTTGGTCATCTTCTCTCGCTGTTCTTTAAGGATTTCCTCTTTCATGGTTTTACCCCTCATTTCAGGATATTTTAATTTCGGGGGAAATTACTGATCAGCTTCGCCCAATTGAAACCTGACAAATCGGTTGATGACCACATTTTCTCCTGTCTTTGCGATCATTTCGTTGAGCAGGTCCTGAACGGTGATGTCGGGATTTTTCACAAAGGGTTGTTCCAAAAGACAGGCCTCTGAAAAGAACTTGTTGAGCTTCCCCTCCACAATCTTTTCGATTACCTTTTCCGGCTTCCCGGACTCCTTGGCCTGAGTGGCATAGATATCCTTCTCCTTGGCCGATACGGACTCGGGGACCCTTTCCCGGTCTACGGCCAACGGGTTGGTGGCCGCAATCTGAAGGCAAACATCCTTCACAAAACGGGTAAAATCCTCGGTATTGCCGGTAAAGTCCGTCTCGCAATTGACTTCCACCATCACGCCGATTTTGCCCCCGGCGTGGATGTAGGCCTGGATCTGGCCATTGGATGTGGTCCGTCCCCCTCGTTTTTTTGCGGTGGCAATTCCTTTTTTCCGTAAATAATCGACCGCTTTTTCGATATCCCCGTTCGAGGCGGCAAGGGCTGCTTTACAGTCCATTATGCCTACGCCGGTCTTTTCCCTCAGTTCCTTTATTTGTGTGGTAGATATGGTCAATTTATTTCTCCTCTTCCGCTGCCGGAATTGTGGTTGTCGCCCATTGGACATCGGTCTGTTCGGTTCTCTGTTCCTGGGTTTCCCCGCTTTTGGGAATAATAATGACCTCAGGACCCTCTTCCCCCTGTTCCACAGCCGCGGGCGTCTCCTCTGATGCAGCCTCCTGCTCTTTTCGCAGCCGGTCCTCTTCCCGCAAACGCTGTTCTGCAAGGGCATGGCCTTCGATGCAGGCGTCTGCCATTTTTGAGGTGATC
Organism: Desulfobacteraceae bacterium; assembly: GCA_041685955.1. GTDB lineage: Bacteria > Desulfobacterota > DSM-4660 > Desulfatiglandales > Desulfatiglandaceae > JAIPDZ01. The sequence goes on from JAWLET010000065.1 coordinate 1,833, forward strand.
AACCTTATGGCCCGGATGGCATCATCATTTCCAGGGATAATGAAATCGATTTCGTCGGGATCACAGTTGGAATCGGCGATGGCGATCACCGGGATTTGAAGCCTTTTGGCTTCCCTGACTGCGATTTTTTCCCGTTTGGGATCGACGATGAATACCGCTCCGGGAAGCTCATCCATATTCTTGATTCCCCCGAGATTCCTTTCCAATTTGATCAGTTCCCTATCCATTTCAAGCACTTCTTTTTTGGTATATCGATGAATAGAGCCGTCTTCTTTCATCTTTTCCAGGTTTTTCAGTCGGGCAATACTCTTTCTGATGGTTTGAAAATTGGTGAGGGTCCCACCAAGCCAGCGATTGACCACAAAGAACATGCCGCAGCGCTCGGTTTCTTCCACGATAGAGTCATGGGCCTGTTTTTTGGTGCCCACGAAAAGCACGGGATAGCCGTCAGCCACTGTTTTGACCACAAAGTCATAGGCTGTTTTGATGAGTCTCACCGTCTTTTGAAGGTCGATGATGTGAATTCCGTTTCGGGCCCCGAAGATATACGGTTTCATCTTGGGGTTCCATCGGCGGGTCTGATGACCAAAGTGAACGCCCGCTTCCAACAATTGTTTCATGGTCATAATTGCCATTCAATCCTCCTTGGTTCGGAGATCTTTCCCAGATCTCCCTGCCGGTTTTTCCTCGGTCCTGCGTGTCTTTCACCCTGGGGCAGAAGGGCACCTGGCCAACGCAAGAACCTGTGGGTTTTAACTCCAATCAAAAAATTGCTCCTTGAGCTGAAATTCCTGAACTGCTATAATTTCTGTTTAACGCGCCAGGAAAGGTCCAGCCCGAATCAGGGGCTGCCCCACTACGGCTAAAATTCAATAAACTATTATATATATCAGTTTCAAAGGAATCTTGCAAGAAAAAAATCGTACGGTCCGGATGGTATTTTAGAAGCGCACCATCATCAACCATAACATTCAATAATCCCAGGGGGAGCTGTAATGGACCCGAATCTCAAAAAAAACCTCAGAAAATTGGCCCAAGGGGCGGAAACAGGGGTAGCTCGCTCATTGTTGCGGTGGAAGTATAAGAAGGAGGGGAGGGCGGCGCCCCAGGATGAGGATCTGGATACACAGTCCAGAAAGATCGCTGACGAAGCCCATACTATCCTTTCTATAAGGGGAAAGAAGGCCTGGAACGAAGTCAAAAAGGTATATGAGAAGCAGCGTGCCGGTGGGGAGGAAGACAACAAGTGAAACACGAAGACCTGCTCTTTACATTACGAACCGATCTGGACCGGAAAGAACGGGAGGTGCTCTCTTTCCGGGCCTGTCTTAGCAGTGAAGCAGTTCGAATCCGGGAAGAGGAGGAGATTCAAAGGGGACACAGACAGAATTTTTCAGTGGACGCGGACAGGATACTGCATTCACTCGCTTATTCCCGGTACATCGATAAGACCCAGGTTTTTTATCTGATCAAGAACGATCATATCACCCACAGGGTGCTGCATGTACAGCTTGTATCCAAGATCGCCAGAAATGTGGGCCGGCTGTTGAGGCTGAACGAGGATTTGATTGAGGCCATCGCCCTGGGTCACGACATCGGTCATTCCCCTTTTGGCCATGACGGGGAAAAGTTCCTCTCGGATTTGTGCGAGGCCCACGGCATCGGCGCCTTTTTCCATAATCTCCAGAGTGTTCGGTTTCTCCAGGAGATCGAAAGAAAGGGGCGGGGATGGAATCTGACATTACAGGTCTTAGACGGCATTTTCTGTCATGACGGGGAGATTCACTCTCAATCCCTGAGACCTCACAAACAGAAAGACTTTAATGAATTTTTCCTTCAGCTGGAGCAGAAACAAAAAGAGACCGCCATGGATTTTTTGCCCATGACCCTGGAAGGTTGTGTGGTCAGAATGGCGGATACCATCAGCTATGTGGGAAGGGACATCGAGGATGCCATCCGGCTGGGTGTCATCACCCGTGAAGATCTTCCGGAACAGTGCAAAAGAATCCTCGGGGATACCAACGGGACCATTGTGTATACCCTGGTGGAAGATCTCATTGCCAACAGTCTGGATAGGCCCTTTGTCAGCTTCAGCAGCGATGTGGGGTCGGCCCTGAAGACGCTCAAGACATTCAGCAAAGAACGCATCTACAGCGACAGCCGGGTTAAGGCCCAGACCGGTAAAATCAAACTCATGTTTGAATTGCTTTTTGAGCGATATATGGAGGACCTGAGATCAAACAATGAAACATCAGATATTTACAAAGGATTTTTGGACGGTATGTCTCAGGCGTATGTTGAAAACAACCAACCGTCTGAGATTGTCAGGGATTTTATCGCCGGGATGACGGACGACTATTTTCTGAAACAATGCCATAAATACCTTATCCCTTCCATAAGATCCGGTATTTTATAGATACAATCTCGCGGTTCCCTTCGGGAATTAAGGATAAGGCCCGCCATGCCAGCGCTTCAGCATGCCGAAAGGCGCAAAGCCCCTTAGTTTGAAGAACCCTGCAGCGAGCTGCAGGGAATGCGCTCGCTGAGCATTTTCAAAGAACAGGGGCTTTTTTCACAGGCGGCAGGTTTTTTTGAATATTTTTTGCCGAAACATATTGACAAAAATTCTGCAAGGAGGTAATGGTATCTTCGCATGGCGGGGACGATCGCCCCATGTTTTGGTTCTTTTCTTGTACTTTACACCATACAGTGACCCCATAGTTCACTCACTTATATGAATACCATAGTAAGTACATTAATCATCCTCAGCAGTACCGCAAATCATCCCTTTGACATCCCAAAGTCTTATTCTGAAATTATCGACCTGTCGAGTTTGCAGGAGAGATTGTATATATATGAACATGTGGTTTGAACATTTTCATGATAATTTCTACATATCGGAAAACGTATTGCGCTCCGTGACTTAATTGTAAATTGAGGGCGCCGCGTGAGACTTTCTTGGTTCGTTCCGGGTGAGTTCATACATTTCGTCAGGCCCGTATGACTTCCCCATTGGTTGATATCCGGACAAAAAACGAAAATCAGACCTAACCCATTAAGGAAAAATGCAGGGATCGACAGCGAGGTGGAGGTCCTGCATGAAGGCGCACCAAGTGTCGAGACCCGGTGGGTGTTGATGTAAAAGAGAGCGGACCCGTGTGACCACAGGGGACATGCCGTGGTGCCTGCGATCCGGAAATATATTAAAAAAACAACATGCGAAATGGAGGCCTGTAAATCATGGTCCAGGTTGGAGAGCTTAAAGAAGGCGATACCATCTTGAGGCTCGAGGACGTGCACATGTCCTTTGGCAAAGTCGCTGCGCTGGCAGGGATTAATTTAGACGTAAAAAAGGGGCATATCCATTCTATCATCGGTCCTAACGGAGCGGGAAAAACCGTCATGATGAACTGTATCAACGGTCTGTACAAGCCCCAGAAGGGAAGTATCTTCCTGAAGGGGGAAAAGATCAACCCGCTTCGACCCCATAAACGGGCGGAGAGGGGTCTTTCCAGGACCTTCCAGAAACTGGAACTCTTTGGCGGAATGACGGTTTTGGACAATATACGGCTGGGGAGACATATCCATCTCAAGAGCGGGATCATGAGCGGCTCCATATATGTGGGCAAAACCAAACAGGAAGAGATCGCCACCAGGCAATTCATTGAAGAGGAAATTATTGATCTTCTCGAAATAGAAAGTATTCGGGACAAGCCGGCCCACATGCTCCCGTATGGATTACAGAAGCGTGTGGAACTGGGACGGGCCCTGGCCCTGGATCCGGAGCTCTTGTTGCTGGATGAACCGCTGGCCGGGCTCAATCTGGAAGAGGTTGAAGACATGGCCCGGTTTATCCTGGACATCAATGAGGAGAAGCGCTGGCAGGTGACCTGTGTGTTGGTGGAGCATGACATGGGTGTGGTCATGGACATTTCGCACCAGGTCAATGTGTTGAATTTCGGTATTCAGATCATGGACGGGACACCCGAAGAGGTCCAGGCAAATCCCGAGGTGGTCAAGGCATACTTGGGCGAATCGGACCTGTATTCCACAAGGAGGTAGAGGAAACGATGAGTGGATCCGGGATAGAGATCACGAAAGAACTCACCATCCCCAAGCTGTTTCTCAGACAGTGTAAGAAATACGGCAAAGACAAGGTGGCCATGCGGGAGAAGGAGTTCGGCATTTGGATCCCTTTTTCATGGCAGGCATATTATGAAAATGTCAAGTATCTTTCCCTGGGAATGATTAGCCTGGGATTGGAGCCCGGGGACAAGGTGGCCATGATCGGGGATAATCGACCTGAGGGGCTTTGGGCGGAAATGGCGGCCTTGTGTGCCGGGGCCATCGGGGTGTGGTTGTTTCAGGATTGTATGATGGAGGAGGTCAAGTACATCATAGACCATTCCGATGCCAAAATATTCGTGGGTGAAACCCAGGAGGAAGTGGACAAGGCCATCTTCATCAAAGACGACTGCCCCAAGCTGGAATCCGTCATATGGGACGATCCCAAGGGGATGCGAAATTATCACCAGGACTACCTGATCAGCATAAAAAAGGTCCAGGAGCTTGGTAAGGAACTGGATAGAAAAGAACCGGATTTTTTTGAAAACCGGATCAATGAAGGGCACGGCGACGATGTCTGTCTGCTTTTTTACACCTCCGGCACCACCGCACTGCCTAAAGGGGCCCTTTTGAGCCACTGGAACATGCTGACCATGGGACACAATCTGATGGCGGTGGATCCCTGCTACGACACGGATGACTTTGTCTCTTATCTCCCCTTTGCGTGGATCGGTGAGCAGATGATGAGTATTTCCTGCGGACTTCAGATGGGCTATACCCTGAATTTTCCGGAAGAGCCTGAAACCGCCCAGGAAAATATCAGAGAGATCGGTCCCCATGTCATGTTTGCACCGCCCAGGATGTACGAAGGGATGACCCGTCAGGTCCAGGTCAAATATATCGATTCCACCTGGATCAAGCGAAAGGCCTATGAGTTTGCCAGCAAGGTGGGCTATCACGTGGCTGATTTACAGTTCGATAAAAAGCCGGTCCCGGTGGGGTGGCGAATTTTGCACTGGATCGGTTATGCCCTGGTTCAGAAAAAGCTGAAGGACCATCTCGGCATGTCCCGGCTTCGCAATTCTTATACGGGCGGGGCCGCCATGGGTCCGGATCACTTCCGCTTTTTTCACGCCTTGGGGGTTAATCTAAAACAGATCTATGGACAGACCGAGGTGGCGGGAATCTCCATTGTCCACCGGGACGGGGATATCAAGTTCGATACGGTGGGTACGCCCATTCCCGAAACAGAGATCAAGATCACTGAAGATGGTGAGATCTTAACCAAGAGCCCGTCGGTATTCTTAGGGTACTACAAAAACGAAGAGGCCACAGAAAAGACCCTGATGGATGGATGGCTCTATTCCGGGGATAGGGGATTTATAGATGAGGACGGACATTTGGTGGTCTTTGACCGGTCAAAGGATGTCATGACCCTGAGTGACGGCAGGCCCTTTTCACCCCAATACTTAGAAACCCGGTTGAAATTCAGCCCCTTTATCCAGGAGGCCTGGGCCATCGGAGACCAGCGGGATTACATTACTGCCGTCATGTGCATAGATTATTCAGTGGTGGGCAAATGGGCCGACGACAAGAAGATCAACTACACCAGCTATCATGAATTGTCCCAGAAACCCGAGGTGTACGAGCTGGTTAAAAAACAGATCGAGGAGGCCAACAAGGACCTTCCAGCACCGGCCCGGATCGCCAAATTCGTAAACCTCTACAAGGTGTTTGATGCGGATGACGAGGAGTTGACCCGCACGTCCAAGTTGCGGCGGGCCTTTGTGGGGGAAAGATACAAGGATATTGTGGATGCCCTGTATTCGGACGCGGATAAGGTGCATATGGATACCAAGATTACCTATGAGGATGGCAGGGAACAGCGCATCAGGACCGACCTGCACATCGTAAAAATCAACGTGGAGGAATAAGGAGGGGAGCTTTAGCATATGGAACTGTTTTTGATGACCTTGACCACGGGTATTTTGGTGGGTGGAATCTATGCACTGGTCGCCCTGGGGTGGGTGCTCATCTACAAGTGCTCCGGGGTGCTGAACCTGGCCATGGGCGAATTGACCCTGATCGGGGCCTATGTGACCTACTCTTTTCATTCAGTGGGCATCCCCTTTATCCCATCGGTGCTCCTGACTCTGCTGGTGGGGATTGTCCTGGGGATTCTGACCGAGCGGATATTTTTGGACAAGCTCATCGGCGAGCCCGTTCTGGCGGTCATCATGGTCACCGTGGGGCTCTCCTTTTTCTTAAAGGGGCTCATCGGGTACACCTGGGGATCGGATACCCGGGTCTTCACCCCGCCTGTGTTTTCGATGAAGCCCATCACCATAGGGATACTGAGGATTTCCCCTGTGTATCTGTGGTCGTTTATCCTGGCCATTGTCCTTCTCATCGCCTTTGTGTGCTTTTTCAAATATACCCGCTGGGGCCTTTCCATGCAGGCCACGGCGGATGATGAAACCGCGGCCCTCTCCCTCGGGGTGAGTGCCCGGTTTGTGTATGCGTCCGCCTGGGCCATTGCGTTTATGAGTGCGGGGGTGGGGGGTGCGCTTTTGGGCAATATCAACGGCATCAATATTTCCGTGGGATATCTGGGGTTGCTGGTGTTGCCGGCCGTGGTCCTGGGAGGGCTCAACTCGGTGCCCGGCGCCATTGTGGGCGGGATCCTCATCGGGTTGCTCCAGAACCTTTCAGGAACCTATCTCGATGCATATTTTCCCGGCGGCGTCAAGGAGATAGTCCCCTTTGCCTTTATGGCGGTGTTCCTCCTGTTCAAGCCTTATGGTCTGTGGGGATGGGAGCGGATCGAGAGAGTGTAGGCAAGTACGAAGATGAAACAAAAATAGGGATTTTAGAACCTTATAGTGTAACCATGAAGAGGTAATGATATGTCCAGTGTGTGGCTACCTTGCGGTGATTATCATTGGAATTATGCACAGGATCAGGGGTGGTGGCAGACCAAATTTATAAAGGGGAAAATGCTCCTCCTTCTCGCGGTGGTCTTTATCGGGATTCCCCTGTTTCTGGATGACTACTGGATCAGTGTGAGCACCATGGTGGGGTATACGGCCATGGGGGCCCTGGGCGTTCAGCTCCTCATCGGGTACGCGGGGCTGCTTACCCTGGGTCATGCCGCCTTTATTGCGGTGGGGGCCTATACCAGCGTGATGTTGATTCTGCAGTTTCCGTGGCCCCAGTTTATGATAGACTGGGGGATTGCCTATCCGCTCAGCATTATTGTGGCGGGGATCGTGGCCGGGCTATGGAGTGTGCTCTTTGGTCTGCCGTCCGTCAAGGTGAAAGGGTTTTATCTGATCCTGACCACCATGGCGGCCCAGTTCATCACCGTGGATTTTATCCTCACCCAGTATATCAGTCAGATCGGCGGCAGAGGCCAGGCCTTTTCCCTTCCTCCCGGGACCGTCAAGATGGGTCCCTGGGGTATTGATACGGAGAGAGGTACGTATTACTTGATGGCGGTCTTGCTCACGTTGATGATTATTGTGCTGGCCAACCTGCTCAGGTCCAGGGCCGGCCGGGCCTGGGTGGCCATCCGGGACAATGACATCGCTGCCGAGGCCCTGGGAATTAATATTATTTGGTACAAGCTTCTGGCCTTTTTCGTGGCCGGGTTTATGGCCGGCGTGGCCGGGGCTTTCTGGGTGTGCAACACGGCCGCCCTGAGCCCGGAACATTTTCAGTGGTTCCTCTCCCTGTGGCTGGTGGGGGTGATCCTGATCGGTGGAGTAGGGTCTATTCAGGGGGCTGTTTTCGGGTCCATTTTTATGGTGGTGGTCATGGAACTGCTGCAAATCGCTGTGCTCCCCCTGGCGGATTTTTATCCCAGGGTGCTCATGCATTTCGCGTATATAAAAGACATGGCCTTTGGGTTGGCTATCTGTGCGTTTTTGATCTATGAACCCAACGGACTTGCCTATCGCTGGTGGCAAGCCAAGAATTATTTTAATCTATGGCCGTTTTCCTATTAAAAATGGGCGGCTGGGGCCGGGTGTTTTGACCTTTTTTACCTCAAAGGCCAAAAAAAGTGGAACAAGCCGCCAACCTGGAACGAAAGGAGGTGAATACATCTTCTATCAAGAAACCTGGATGGGGCTGTGGCAATGACCAATTGAAGGTTTTTTAACACCAAACCAAGGGGGGAGAATCGATGAAAAAAGGAAGTTTTCTGAGGCTTTTGGCGCCATGCTTGGCAGTGGTTTTCCTGGCTGCTTTTTCAACATCTGCAGTGGCAAAGGAAATCAAGATCGGCGGCATCATGGATACCACCGGCGGGACGTCGGATGTGGGTAAAGATTACGCTATCGGCATGGAAGATGCTTTTAAGTATATCAATGATCATGGAGGGGTGGACGGGTTAAAGATAAAATACAGGTGGTTTGACTACGGCTACCGGATCCCGGAGGCCATCACCAAGTATAAGCTCGTAAAAAGGTTGGGAAGTGTGGTCATCATGGGCTGGGGGACCGGGGACACCGAGGCCCTGTCTCCCACGGTGAACAAAGACAAAATCCCTTATGTGTCCGCGTCCTACTCGGCGCATCTGACCGATCCCAAAAAATCAAGATATAACCTTTTCTTTTCTTCGGATTATTCCACCAACGCCAGGGCAGCCATCACCGCCTGGCATGATAAGGTGTGGAAGAACCATCCGGATAACGGCAAGAGAAAGCCGCGCTTCGCCTGTGTGTACATGTTTGCTTCGCCCTACTGTTCCGCACCCATCAAGGCCATAAAGGACCAGGCCAAACTCCTGGGCTTTGAGATCGGTGAGGACCAGGACGTGTCCCTGTTTGCCCTGGACACCAAGAGCCAGATCTCGGCCTTAAAGGACTTCAAACCCGACCTGTGCTGGCACGGCAATACCACCATGTCGGTGGCCGCCACCATCAGGGACGCCTATGGTATGGAACTGGGGGCGGACTGGATTGTGGACAACTGGGGATTTGATGAAAATCTTCCCCGCCTGGCCGGAGAGGCGGCAGAAGGGGTTATGGGCGCCACGCCCTGTGCGTTTTTTGGGCAGGATGTAAAGAATATGGACAAAGTGGTCTCTGCGGCTGAGACCTACAGCCCGGGAATTCCCCTGGGT
>JAWLET010000357.1:0-2550 GCA_041685955.1 Desulfobacteraceae bacterium
GATAAAATGGCCGTCTGTGAGCCTGAACAGATACTTGCGCGTGGTGTCCCGGGAGTGTTCCGTCTTCACCAAGGTTAAGGGATTGAGATGAACAGACGCTTTCAGTTGATCCCGTAGGGTTTTGGGAATATTGGTCATTTCGTCAAATGACCATACCAGCCGATTCATGAGCCAGTGTCGGATCTGGCGACCCCGATAGGGTTCCAGGCCCAATTGAACGGCCCAGGCCTCGGTCTGGGAGGCGTCAAGTCCTTTGAGATCAGTTTTCATGGGGCTGTAGAGGGATTCCCTGTGTCGAAAGTCCGTCGGACCATGGTCCGCAACTGGGCCAGCTCCCACACATAATCGTACAAGTGGAGCCCCTTGCTGGAGGCGATGATCTCCCCGTCTTCCACGCCGATGGCGGATGCCATGTATTCCTTCAGAAGCTGGATGGCGCCCAGGTTGGCGGGGAAGCCGTTCCAGAGGTCCCAGGACCTGAAATAGACGATGAAGTGAAGCCGGCTTTTTTTAATGCGGGTGTCAATGCCACGCAAGCACGGCGGGTCCTTAAGTCGGATGCTGGCGGGATCCCCCACGGTCATGTAGGCCTGGTTGGTTTCAAAGCCGTCTTCTTGGTACATGCGGATCACTTCGGATATCTGCGATTCCAGATACTGGCCATAGGTATAATCCTCACCCGGCTGCTTGGCCGAGGTCATGAGATAGGGGAGGTATTCCTCAATATACCCCTCGGCCACGGGGTTGGGGATGCCCAGGGCAGGGGGAATGTCCGGGATCAGGGGCCGGACCCCCGGGTGCCGGACATGAACCGTGACATGGTCGAATTCCAGGCGTTTCTGGCCCTTAAAACTCCCCCTGTCAATGGTGTATTCCCTTCCGGTCTCCAGCAGGCGATACACGCTTTGAAACCATGCATCCGGCAAATCTCGTGCTTCAATAAATTCCAGTTTCATCACAAGAATGCTCCTTGCTCTTTTCCCCAGGCTTCCGCATGGGCGCCTTATTCTTTCAGTGACCCATGGGTTTGTCAATAGGATTGAAATCAAAAAAAAGGGTACTCACGCTTAGATGAGTACCCTTTTACTTTTTAAATTAAGGTATTTAGACTACAGTAACGTTTACTGCAGCAGGCCCCTTGTTCCCTTGCTCGATCTCAAAGGTAACCTGATCGCCTTCCCTGAGCGTTTTAAACCCGGTCCCGGTGATGCCTGAGAAATGGACAAATACATCCGGACCGTCTTCCTGCTCGATGAAGCCATAGCCCTTCCGCTCGTCAAACCATTTTACGATTCCACTTGCCATAATGACAACCTCCTTTCCTAACAAATTAACACGGTTCCAAACTTCAGGTTGCCACTTATGAGAAATGGATCTTCTCCTGAAACGAAACCCGAGCGCCAGAATTTCAATAGGCGCTATTCTTTTAACGGTCATGTATTATAAATGATTTCAATTCAAAGTCAAGCAAATGTTTGGTTTGGACCCATTTTTTTTCATTTTTTTTGACAGTTTCCAGTGCTGATGCGCTGTTGAACTTATGAAGTCAAGCGGATCGGCCATAAAACACACCCCCAGCACGCTTAACCCATACTTGACAGAATCTTTGTTTCTACCTTATGCTGTCGCACATAAAAAAAAGACCCAGAAAAATCGATTTGAGCAGCCGAGGACGCCCATGAAACGATTCGATATTGCCTGCCCGTGTGGGCACGGGTTTTCCATGTATGCCCGGGAAGGGGCTTTGATCGCCTGTCCCTACTGCGGAAAAGAGACGGTTTTGCCCTTCTCTGATGCGAACGGAGACAAGAAGAGCCTTGAAGAGGCCTCCAGTGAAATCATCTCCGAGGGTGGGGTTTATTTTTCCGGGGCCAGGTAATTTTACCTGATTATATTTTTTCCAGGATGGTAATGCTGCACGCAAATTCTTCAGTGGAGATGACCCCGCCCCCGTTTTCAGTGAGCCCGGTCCGGGCATCAGGGACCTGGCGGGGACCTGCCTCGTTTCTCAACTGGGTGATGATCTCATAGATCATGGAAAGCCCGGTGGACCCCACGGGATGGCCCTTGGAGACCAGGCCGCCGGAGGTATTGACTGGAAGGGAGCCGTCCAGCTTGGTGGCTCCGGATTCCATGAACTTGCCCCCTTCCCCCATGGGACAGAACCCCATCATTTCAGCCTGATAGATTTCACAAAAGGAAGTGGCATCGTGAAGCTCGGCCACATCAATGTGTTCAGGCCCGATCCCCGCCATTTCATAGGCCCGATCCGCAGCCCATTTGCTCAGACTGGGTTCTGCGATATCCCGGTGTTTGCCCGACGAGAGTACGCTGGCCGATACCCGTACAGCCCGGTCCTTGACCGCTTGGGGAAGCGACTTGAAATAGTCTTCAGAGCACAATATGGCGGCAGCCCCCCCGTCGCCGATAGGGGCGCACATGGCGCGGGTGAGCGGATAGCTCACCATATAGTCTTCCAGCACCTTGTCCACGGGTACCTCGAACTGGTACTGGGCCTTGGGGTTTAAAGAACCGTTATAATGGTTTTTG
>JAWLET010000066.1:0-10932 GCA_041685955.1 Desulfobacteraceae bacterium
TACTGTGGGGATAACGGATTATGCCCAGGACCAGCTGGGGGATATTGTGTTTGTGGAACTCCCGGCTGTGGGGGAGCGGTTCAAAAAAGGAGATGTCTTCGGCACGGTTGAATCGGTCAAGGCGGTGGCCGAACTGTTTATGCCTGTTTCCGGTGAAATCACTGAGATCAACGAGGCCCTGACAGATGCCCCGGAACTGGTCAACACCAGCCCCTATGACCAGGGATGGCTGGTGCGGGTTCAACCGGGCCAGGCAGGGGATCTGAACGGGCTGTTGGACCGGGAGGCCTATCGCAGGCTTTTGGAGGGAACGGCATAAATGCGTTATCTGCCCCATACGGAGGAAGAGATTGCTGACATGCTGGAGGCCATCGGTGCGGATGGCCGGGACGATCTTTTTGCTTTTGTTCCCCAGGCCTGTCGCGTGGGTCAGCTGCCTGATATCCCCGGTCCGGTGACCGAGTGGGAATTGCGAACACACATGGCCCGGGTTTCAGGGAGCATGGGGGTGGGCGGCTCATATGGCTCCTATCTCGGCGCGGGTCGGTATGACCATTATATACCGGCCTTTATTTCCGCGCTTCTGGATCGCTCCGAATTTACCACCGCGTATACCCCTTACCAGGCGGAGATAAGCCAGGGGACCCTCCAGGGCATTTATGAGTTCCAGACCCTCATATCCCGGTTCTTGGGTATGGAAGTCGCCAATGCCTCCCTGTATGACGGGGCCTCTGCACTGGCCGAAGGATTGCTCATGGCCCATCGAATCACCCGTCGAAAACGGGTGGCCCTTTCCGGAATCATTCATCCCCATTACCGTCAGGTGGTCCGATCTTATCTGAGGCCGGCCGGGGTGGAGATGATGGAGCTTCCCTGGCAGGAGGATGGGAGGACCGATCTGTCAGGGCTACGGGAGGCGGATGATCTTGCCGCTGTGGCGGTCCAATCCCCTAATTTTTTCGGATGCATTGAAGATGTAATAAGTATGGGCGCCATCTCCTCGGAAAAAGAGGCTTTTCTGATAACCTGTTTTACGGAGCCTCTGGCCTACGGACTTCTCCCGTCTCCGGGGAGTCAGGGGGCCCACATCGCATGCGGAGAAGGACAGAGCCTGGGAATTCCCATGAGTTACGGCGGTCCCGGACTGGGAATCTTTACGACCTGGAGGGATTACGTTCGACAGATGCCCGGCAGGGTGGTGGGAAAGACCTCGGATGCACAGGGGAAACAGGGGTTTGTGCTCACCCTGGCCACACGGGAGCAGCACATTCGGCGGGAAAAGGCCACCTCCAACATCTGTACCAACAGCAGCCTGTGCGCCTTGAATGCGGCCATGTACATGGCTGCGTTGGGCGGACCCGGCATTCGCGAGTTGGCCCAACTCAATCATGACAAGGCCGTCTACCTTCGGCAGGGGCTCCAGCAAGTGGGGTGCAGTATCCCCTTTGATGCCCCGACATTTAATGAGTTTGTGGTCGCGTTTCCAGGGGCCAGTCAGGAGGTATATGGAAGGCTCTTGGAGAAAAAGGTGGTTGCCGGTCTACCCCTGGCGCCATATGCCCCGGATTTAAAGGGCAACTACCTGATGTGCGTCACTGAAACCAAATCAAAATCAGATATGGACGAATTGATTGCACAGGTTGGGGAGACAGTATGACACAGAAACCGTCGGACATGGGCATGACTCAGGAGGAGTCCCTTTTATGGGAAAAGGGAAAGGCGGGGAGATGTGCCTTTTCCATGCCCCAAAGGGATGTGGATCGGGTCCAGCTGCCCTCGGACCTGATCGGAGATCTCCCGGATCTCCCCGAACTCAGTGAGGTGGACCTGGTTCGGCACTATACGCGCCTTTCCCAGTGGAATTTCGGCATTGACACGGGAATGTATCCATTGGGTTCCTGCACCATGAAGTACAATCCCAAGGTCAATGACCACTGTGCCCAGTTTCAGGGATTTGCTGGCGCCCATCCATTGCTGCCGGTGGAATGGGCCCAAGGTGTGCTCAGGCTTTTGTTTAGACTGGAGCGACTGTTGGCCGCCATCACCGGAATGGATGCGGTGACGTTACAGCCTGCAGCCGGCGCCCAGGGAGAATTGGTGGGCATGCTCATGATCCGGGCCTACCACCACGCCCGAAACGAAAACCGCCCCACCATCCTGGTGCCGGATACGGCCCATGGCACCAACCCGGCCAGTGCAACCCTGTGCGGATTCAAACCCGTGGGGGTGAAGTCCAATGAGGCAGGCATGCTCACACCCCAGGCGGTGGCCGAGGTCATGGATGAACAAACGGCCGGTATCATGGTCACCAATCCCAACACCCTGGGATTTTTTGAGGAGCATATCCAAGAGATCTGCCATATCGTTCACGAGAAGGGCGGATTGGTCTACTGCGACGGCGCAAACCTGAACGCCATTATGGGCGTGGTGGATATGGCAAAGACCGGGGTGGATGTGCTCCACCTGAACCTGCACAAGACGTTTTCCTCCCCGCACGGCGGCGGGGGCCCTGGTGCCGGGCCGGTGTGTGTTAAAGAAAGACTTGAGCCTTTCTTGCCTATCCCCCGGATTATCAAGGAAAAAGACCAATATGGTTTGTCAGAAAGATCCCCCCGATCTGTGGGCAGGATCCATGCCTTCTATGGAAATGTAGGGGTCATGATTCGGGCCTATGCCTACATCCTGACCATGGGGGCAGAAGGTTTGAGGAAAGCAAGCCAGATGGCGGTCTTGAACGCTAATTATGTCAAGGAGCGGCTCAAAGCGGATTTTCACCTCCCCTACGACAGGGTCTGCATGCATGAGTGCGTGTTCTCAGATCAATACCAGAGGCCCCATAAGGTGACTACGCTGGATATGGCCAAGCGCCTCATGGATTACGGGTTCCATCCGCCCACCGTCTATTTTCCGTTGGTGGTGAACGGGGCCATCATGGTGGAACCTACGGAGACCGAATCCAAGGATGAGCTGGACCATTTCATAGCCGCCTGCCGGGCCATTGCCAGGGAGGCGGAGACAGATCCCCGCCTCCTTCTAAAGGCCCCCCACCAATTGAAGCTGCGCCGTTTGGACGAGACCCTGGCGGCCAGGCGACCCTGTCTAACGGGGTGAACCGGGGTATGGACACAAGACCGCAAACCCGCTGGTGCAGCTGATCCGGAGCGAGATGTGACCCAACCGTGGTTTATGGTGGATATTCCGCTGATGGACTACCAGGACGCCCTGGATCTGCAATACGCCCTGGTTCAGGCCAAGCATTCCGGCATCTTAGCCCCCCATGTCATCCTGTTGCTGGAGCATCCCCCGGTTTTCACCTTTGGCCGGAGGGGGGGCAAGGAGCACTTGCTGGTGAAAGAGGACTTTCTGGAGCGCAGAGGGATCAAGACCTTTCAGGTGGAACGGGGCGGCTATGTCACCTACCACGGACCGGGACAGCTAGTGATTTACCCCATCGTGGATCTCAAACAGATCGGCTGGCGCGTGGTGGATTTTGTGGAGGCCTTGGAGCGTGTGGTGATTCACCTGACCGCGGATTGGGGCATCCAGAGTGAACGAAATCCCCTCAACCGGGGGGTATGGATAGGCAATCGAAAACTGGCCAACATCGGTCTTGCGGTTAGACATTGGATTACCTTCCACGGGGTGGCTGTCAATGTAAATCCGTCCCTTGAGCCGTTTACGTGGATGAATCCCTGTGGACTCAAGGGAATTCAGATCACGTCTCTGGCCCGGGAGTTGGGTCAGCCCATTTCCCTGGACCTGGTGCGTGAACGCCTCAAAAGGCACCTGAAAACCCAGCTGGGGATTGAGCCAGTGGAGACCAGCTTGGCCGTGGTGAAAAAAAAGGTCAGAAGGGTTTTCTCCCTGCCCTAAATTTTTTCCAGCACCGTGTACGCCAGGTGCAGGAGCTTTTTGCCTCCGCTTTTAAAGAACACCTCCACCTTGTCGTCAGACACCATTTTGGAGACCACCCCCATCCCAAATGCGGGATGCCTCACTTGTTCTCCCTGTGTGTAGGGTGCGCTGTCATTTGTGTGTTGGATACGGGTAACAGGCCTTTGGGTACGCTTCGGTCTTTTGGGGAGCGGCTGGTAGACGGCGGCTCCGGATTCATGATAGAAAAAATCCCTGGGAATCGTCGCAATGAACGAGGAGATGCCGTTTGCGCTGTAAGGATAGGTGTCCCACATGGGCACCGATTCCCGGCCCGGATATGTGAAGATCAGGCGATCCTTGGCCCGGGTGGCTGCCACATACATGAGCCGTCGCTCCTCTTCCAGGTCCATGGGGTTATTCAGGGCCCGGGCCGGGGGGAAACGGCCCTCCAACGCCCAGATGACAAAGACTTCGGACCACTCCAGCCCCTTGGCCGAATGTACAGTGGACAAGGTGAGCTTTTCCCTGGTGCCGGGGTCTTCAATATCTGCCGCGCTGGTGGGGGGATCCAGCACCAGATCATCTAAAAAAGGTCCTATTTTTTTATACCGAGCCGCCATGGGGATCAGCTGTTCAAGCTCTTTTTGGCGCCTGGGATAGTCATCGAATCGTTCCTTAAGGATGGGCATGTAATAGTCCAGGACTTGCTTCACCCCATGATCAGGGGCCAGACCTTTTTTCATCAGTGCCCCCAGCAGGGCACCTAAGGCCTTGAGTCCCTTTTCCCTTTTACCGACTCCGGGCCACTGGGCCACGGCATGGGGGCGGATCTGATTTTCTTGCATCCACAGAATGATCTTCTGGCTTTTGCCCATGCCGATATTTTTCAACAGCCGCAATATCCGCATCCAGCTGACCGTTTCATCCGGATTGACCGCCACCCGCATGTGGGCCAGAAAATCTTTGATGTGAGCCGATTCCAGGAATTTGAAGCCCCCGTATTTCATATAGGGGATACCTTGGCGGGTCAGCTCGGCCTCCAGTTCAAAAGAATGATAGGCGGCTCGGAAAAGGACGGCAAAGTCACTGATGGCTTTTCCCTTGTCCAGTGCTTCGCGAAGATGCCGGGCGATAAACAGGGCCTGTTCATGGGGGGTGCGGGTATCGACCACTGACGGTTTTTGGCCTCCTTCCCGCTCCGTGTACAGGCATTTGGTGTATTTTTCCCCGGCCTGCTCCATCAGGGCATTGGTGAGCGAAAGGATGGGTTGGGTGGACCGGTAATTCTGTTCCAGTTTGATGATTTTGCACTCAGGATAGTGAGAGGGAAAATCCAGCATGTTCCGGTAATCGGCCCCCCGGAAGGAATAAATGGATTGGGAATCGTCCCCCACCACCATGACGTTCCTGTGCTCATGGCCCAGCCATTTCACCGTCTCTGCCTGTATGGCGTTGGTGTCCTGGTATTCATCCACCATGATGTGGCTGTATTTCTGATTCAGTTCCTTGCGTACATGACTTTTTTCCGCCAGAAGTTTCCTCAGGTTGATAATGAGATCGTCATAGTCCATCAGTTGATGGGCCTGTTTGTATTCCCTGTAGCGCCTGTCCAGAGTGACGATTTGGGGGATAACGTCCATGAATTGACCATACTCATCGCTCATGAACTGGTCGATGGGGCATTGCAGGTTGGCCGCTTTGCTTAAAATATTGGCCAGTGTCCCCCGTTTGGGCAATCGGACAGGACCCCCTTTCTGAATATTGAGTTCGGGAACAAGGGACCGGAGAATCTCTTCCATGTCCGAGCGGTCCAGGATGGTGAAAGCCCTGGAATACCCCAACTCCTCTGCATGGGTCCTCAGGACCTTGTAGGCCAGGGAGTGAAACGTGCCGCCGGAGACAAACCGGCATCGGGCATCCGTGAGGGCAGCTGCCCGGTCCAGCATCTCCTGGGAAGCCTTTCGGGTGAAAGTAAGCAGGAGAATGGATTCGGGCGGAATGCCCGATTCCACCAGACGGGCGACCCGGTAGATCAGGGTCCGGGTCTTTCCGCTCCCTGCGCCGGCAATGACCAGGACAGGGCCGTCCAGGGTGGTGGCCGCCTCTGCCTGGGCACGGTTTAAGACCTGATGGTAATTGATTGCTTTTGCCAAGTCTGTTTTTGTCCTTTTGGTAACGGGTTTGGGGTTTACGATTGACGTTTGTTGGGCAAAGCCTCCGGGCAGATGTCAAAGCCAGAAGGACAGCGCGATGAATCCAAAAAAGCAGAGGAGCAGGAGAAATCCTTCCAGCCGGGTAATCCCATAGCCGGTGCGGCAGAATAAAAAGAGGATAAAAGATATGGCCATCATACCGGCAAATTTCAACTGTATGGCTCCGATGTCCACTGTCATGGGATTGAATGCGCCCACAGCACCGATGACCATACAGACATTAAAGACATTGCTTCCCACCACATTGCCGATGGAGATGTCATGCTCGCCCTTGGCCCCGGCCACCACCGAGGTGGCCAGTTCGGGAAGGGAGGTGCCCACTGCAACAATGGAAAGTCCGATAAAGATTTCGCTGAGACCAAAGTACTGGGCAATAAATATGGCCGAATTGACAATCATATGGGCTCCTGCCATAAGCCCCCCCAGGCCGAGAAGAATCAGGCAGATTTGCCACAGGATGTTTTTGGCTTCCCGCAAGGGGGGTTGATCCAGCGTAATTTGAATTCCCGTTCTGGCGGTGAGGAAACCCATAATTAGAAAGCCGCCCAAGGCACACAACAGGAGGACACCGTCTAACCGGCCGATGTATCCATCAAGGCATATCAACCAGAACAGGCCCGAAACCCCCAGCATAAAGGGGATTTCACGCGTGAGCAATCCCCGGTCCACTCCTTGCGGTTTTACCAGGGCGCTGGCCCCCAATACCAGCCCCATATTGGCCACATTGCTGCCCAGGATGTTTCCCAGCGACACCCCGCTCGACCCTTTGACGGCCGCGATCAGGCTCACCATAAGTTCGGGGGCGGAGGTGGCGAAGGCCACGATGGTGAGGCCGATGATCACCGGCCGGATATAAAAAGAAATGGCCAGGGCCGATGCGCCTCTGACCATCCATTCGGAACCCAGATACAAAAGGGCGATGCCCGCCGTAAGAAGGAGGGTGTGAACGATCATAGTTGGCCGGACCAGTGCTGGGTGAGGTACAGGAACAACGGGATCAGGGCGGTCAATGCCAGTATAAAGAGGACAAATACCGGAAGTATAAAGGCCATGATCACCCTGAAATAAGAGATTCCGTGAATTTCCCTGAGCCCGATAACTTGAACAATGACCTGCCAGGGCCCGCCGATCCAGCCGCCCACCACCGGAATAAGACTCCAGGCCTGTGCAGCCTGGGAGTAGGCGATCACCCTGAACGTGGCCTCGAAACCATTTTTTCCCCCTCTGACGATGAACAGGAAGAAGTGGAGGACGGCGCCGTAAACAAACATGGCCACCAGGACACAGATGGGGACCACCACCATCATGATCAGGAAAATGACCCCGATGGTCAGATGTTCCAAAAGGGGTTGTTGAAAAGGGGCCCAGCCTCCGGACATCATCAGCGTGGGCCAGAAAAGGCTCAGCATATTGCCGATGGCACCAATCAGAAGACCGAAGGCCAGGGACTCGCCGATCCCCCCTCGAGGAGCGAGTTTTCTGAAGAATTTTCCCGGAGAAAAAAGGACTTGGGTAAAAGTATTAAAAATTCCCTTTAAGATGCCGATCTCTGTGCGGGCCTCCCACGGTGATTCGGTGTGCCCGCCCTCAGGTCCCCGCTCCTGATCTTTTCTGTAACCCTCATGAAGATTACCGGTTGTCCCATAACCGGCAGAAGTATCATTTTCGGTACGAAATTCAAACTTCTGACCGCAACGGGGGCAGACGGCCCGTTTCGCGCCCGCAGGGATTTCTGTTTCACGAATTTTTCTCGAGAAGCGGCAGAAGGGGCAGACAAGGGTTATGGTCACTTCGGTTTTCCTCCCTTAGGTTTCTTTCTGCCGGCTGAGCGCTTTTTTGTCAGACCAGCGTCTGAGGCGGCCCAATAACCCGGTGGCCGGAGTCCGATCAAGCACTTGGCTTCTGAATTCGACCCCTTGCTGGGTCTTCAAAGCGGCCTTCAGACACCTGGTTCTATCAGGGCACTCAAAACAGGAAGGCGTTATCTCGCGCAGTCCTTCAGGTCCCATTGGAAAAACCTGGTCCAGGATTCCGAAGCATTGCTTTCTGTAATCTGCCATGGCGTTATCAAAGCTGAAAAATTATGGTTTGTCGTGCTCACCTCCGGCCGCAGCTGGATGCGTTTCCCGGACCGTAACCGGATCTTTGGACAGGCAATGAATTTCAGCCACGGAATTTATTCCGTCCCCGACCGGTAAAACCGACGCCTTTTGACACCGGCCATGCGATAATACACGATTCACAGGTTCGAATAAAGCCCCTTGGAAAAAAATCTTCGGGTTTGCGAATGAACCGGTGGAGATTGTGGGGCCTCACACGGGCCATTCGCGCAATTGCGTTGACAATAAGGCCCTTAGTCTTTACCATTCATCTTTATGGAACGTGAGAACCGTGTATATATGGTTAGACACGGCCAGGTGAACGGGTATCAGGATTTCCCGGTGTACGGCCACACGGACGTGGATTTGACTGAGATAGGGGTGCTGCAGATGAAGCAGATGGCCGAGCGCCTGCGGCTGGCCGGTCTCAAAGTGATATACTCCAGTGATCTTAAACGCGCGTCCACCGGTGCCAAGCTCATCGCCATGTACCACGATGTGCACCTGCACACCCTGCCTGAACTCCGGGAGATGGCCTTCGGAGACTGGGAAGGGCTTACCCTGTCGGAGATCAGAAATCGATTTCCCGAGGCCCTGGAGCGGCGACAGGCGGATCTTGTTCACTTCAGGGTGTCGGGCGGGGGCGAATCTGTGGGTGAACTGGCGGCGCGCATAAGGGAGGTTTTTGATGATATCCGTAAACAGGAAAAGGGCAATGATATGGCCGTGGTGGCACACGGGGGGGTTAACCGGGTCATTCTCTGTCATGCCATGGGCCTGGACCTGTCCTGCATGTTCAATATCCAACAGGATTACGGGTGCCTCAATATCATTGATTATTATCCTGACAAGACGCTGGTGCGATTGGTCAACGGCTGAGCGCATAATCTAAGGCGGTCTAACCCCCGAAACCTGATACCTTATGGTTACTAAATCAGTTGGGTTAGCTTCACCAAAACATCTTCGCCTTTTGCGCAGAAGTCACAAACAAAGAGGCGAAGGCCCCCTTGCTTACAGAAGTGGATTATGGTGTTGTCCAAGGTTGACATCTTTACGACCCACAGAGAAGCCCGAAGGGCCATCCCGCTGGTTGCCGGAGAAAAAACCCGCTTCAACTGTTTTCAATGGAATATGATCAGGTCATCGTGAAAAAAAATCATCAATCATCATCGACCCCAGGGGTTGCCCAGAAGACCGTAGACGGAACAGCCCCTGACACACAGGCCATGCTTGATAATGCCGCCTCCCTCAGGGAACTGGGTATGGTAGAAGAGGCGGTGGTTGAGTATGAAAAACTGTTTGATACCGACTGTCCTGCCATAAAGATCATCCCCGGACTGGTGGCATGTCTGTCCAAGACAAAATCTCCGCATAGTGTGGTTCAGCGTGTGGAGAACGTGGTCGATGATCAGGGGTTTGATGATCAGAAAATCGCACGGATTAAGTTTTATCTTGGGTTGGAGACGGAGAAAGGGGGGTATTTGGACCTGTCGCTGGACCTGTACAAGCGTGCGGCAGAACTGGATCCGGAAAATAGTCAGATAAGAGAGCGATTGGAGGGGATTATATCCAAGTTGTCCAAGGGATCTAAATATGATTACCTGGTTCATAAAAATCTGGTCACACGAGGGCAGTTGCAGACGGCACTGAGTATGTCGAAAAAGATGAGAAAGAGTGTGGAATTCGTGCTCATGCAGCAGTTCAAAGTGAAAAAATCGGATATCGGAAAATCACTTTCCCTGTTTCATGGGTGTCCGTTCAAGCGTTTTAAGACCGAGACGCCTGTACCTGTGGAATTGATCCGTAATTTCAAAAAGGCCTTTCTGCTCCACGATCTCTGGGTTCCCATCGGCTGGGATGCGGAAGGCGTGGAAATATTGATTGACGACCCTGGAGACCTCAGAAAGACCAGCCAGATCAAAGGACTCACCAAGAGCAATAAAATTCGGTTCTGTGTCGGTATCAAGGAAGATATCGAGCAGTACATCATCCTTTTCTTTGATAAAGCGAAAGAAGAGAAATCGGTCAAGGATATGCAGGAAATGGTGGATGAACTGAATTTTATCTCTGAAGTTTCCTTTGAGGAGGAAGAGGATGACCTGAACAATTTGCAGGAAGAGGTGGATGAGTCCTCAAGTCAGGTAGTCAAACTGGTGGATCAGTTTATTGTGACAGCGCTTCGAAAAAACGCGTCCGACATCCATGTGGAGCCTTCTCCCATCACCAACAAGACCCAGATCCGGTTTCGTTTAGACGGTGTGTGCCAGGAATACCTGGAAGTCCCCAACTCCCTGGCAAAAGGCATCCTTTCAAGACTCAAAATTATGGCAGGTATTGATATCGCCGAAAGACGCCTTCCTCAGGACGGGAAGATCAAGTTTCGTCGCAAAGGAATCCCTCCATTGGATATTCGATTGGCTACACTCCCCACGGCCGGTGGATATGAAGATGCCGTGCTCCGACTCCTGGCAGCAGCCGGCGCCATGAAGCTGGATGAAATGGGATTGAGCGAGCGGAGTATGGCGGTCATGAAACGAATATTGGCCAGACCCTATGGGATGATACTGGCAGTCGGACCGACCGGTTCTGGCAAGACCACCACGCTTCATTCCGCCCTTGGATATATCAATAACCCGGGAATAAAAATCTGGACAGCAGAGGATCCTGTGGAGATTGGACAGATCGGGCTCAGGCAGGTGGAAGTCAAACCCAAGATCGGCCTCGATTTCGCCCGGGTCATGCGG
>JAWLET010000067.1:0-10845 GCA_041685955.1 Desulfobacteraceae bacterium
GAACGCGCCTTCGCCTTCCTTGACCTTTTCCACCACCACGGAGCCCTCGGCTCCGGCGTTGTTGACGAGCTGTCGGATGGGCTCTTCCAGGGCCCGCATGACCAGATTGACACCTGGTGCCTGTTCGCCTTCCGCCTTCAAGTTAGCAAGGGCGGGGATGGATCTCAGAAGGGCCACGCCGCCACCGGGCACCACTCCCTCTTCAACCGCGGCCCGGGTGGCATTCAGGGCATCCTCCACCCTGGCCTTTTTTTCCTTCATTTCGATCTCAGTGGCAGCACCCACATTGATCACCGCCACGCCGCCGATCAGCTTGGCGAGACGTTCCTGCAGCTTTTCGCGATCATAATCAGAGGTGGTCTCATCGATCTGTGCGCGAATCTGTTTGACCCTTCCTTCCAGATCAGCCCGGTCACCACCACCGTCCACGATAGTGGTATTGTCCTTGTCAATGCTGACCGTCTTGGCCGTACCCAAATCGTTCAGGGTGATGTTTTCCAGTTTAAGCCCTAAGTCTTCCGAGATCACGCGGCCGCCGGTCAGGATGGCGATATCTTCGAGCATGGCCTTGCGGCGGTCGCCAAACCCCGGGGCCTTGACCGCGGTGACCTGGAGGGTGCCTCTCAGCTTATTCACCACCAGGGTGGCCAGGGCCTCCCCTTCCACATCTTCCGCAATGATCAGGAGGGGTTTATTCATCTTGGCGATCTGCTCTAAAATAGGCACCAGGTCTTTCATGTTGCTGACCTTTTTCTCGTGAAGAAGGATATAGGGCTCACTCAACTCAGCCACCATTTTTTCGGCATCGGTCACGAAGTAGGGAGAGAGATAGCCCCGGTCAAACTGCATACCTTCCACCACTTCCAGGCTGGTCTCCATGCTCTTGGCCTCTTCCACCGTGATCACCCCTTCTTTGCCCACCTTGTTCATGGCTTCGGCGATGATATTCCCGATGGTGGAATCATTATTGGCCGAGATGGTCCCGATCTGGGCGATTTCATCCTGGTCCTTGGTGGGTTTGGAGAGTTTCTTGAGTTCCTCTACCGCCGCCTCCACGGCCTTCTCAATGCCCCGTTTGATGGACATGGGATTGACGCCGGCCGCCACCAGTTTGGACCCTTCCCGGTAGATGGCCTGGGCCAGGAGAGTGGCGGTGGTGGTGCCGTCACCGGCCACGTCAGAGGTCTTGGAGGCCACTTCCTTGACCATCTGGGCGCCCATGTTTTCAAATTTATCCTCCAGTTCGATCTCCTTGGCCACCGTAACCCCGTCTTTGGTAATGGTCGGGGCGCCAAAGGATTTGTCCAAAAGCACATTTCTTCCTTTCGGACCCAAGGTGACCTTTACTGCATTGGCTAAGGTATCAATCCCTCTCAGGATCGCTTCCCTGGCCTTAACATCATACTTAATCTCTTTTGCCATACTTAATTTCCTCCTTGAAGATTTTTGGTGTTCGATTTGTCACTTGTTGCACAACAGGGATTATTCCACTACGGCGATAATGTCGTCCTCTCTCATGATGAGATGTTCTTCTCCATCAATATTAATGTCTGTGCCTGCGTATTTTCCGAAAAGGACGCGGTCCCCGGCCTTTACCTCAAGGGCCATCTTCTTTCCGTCATCACCGACTTTGCCATCTCCCACCGCGATGACCTGGCCTTCTACCGGCTTTTCCTTTGCCGTATCCGGAATAATAATCCCGCCTTTTGTCTTCTCCTCTTCCTCAACCCTTTTTACGATTACACGATCATGAAGTGGTCTTACTTTCATCTCATTCATCTCCTCTCAAAATTTTCGTTTTTGTTTTTTTTTGAAACACCAAAGTTTTTGTCCAGAAAATTCCGACTTCACCTCCTTAAATATTCGTGATTTTCAATAAACCAGGCCTTCCTGACGCGGTTTGCATATGGAAAGCCGTAACTACGAACCAGGCCCTTGGTCCTCTTATAGATGGAGTGATATCCTATACTCCTTGGTTTTCAATAGATTTGTTTATGGGAGAGATTTCATGAATCCCTAACTAAAAAAACAACATAGCGCTACAGAAACGCTCAAATTCTGAAACAAAATAATATCGACCTGTGGAATGTCAAGAGGCAGGAGGGAAAAAAAAGATTCTCGGGCGCCCAGTTCCTTATCAAGGCCCGGGAGTAGGGGGGAGTGGCCCCATGTCACTGGTGCGCTTCTGCGGTGTTCAAGCGCCATTTCAGGGTCTTCCGAAGTCCATTGCCCAAATCCACCTCAGGAAGCCAGCCCAGAGATTGTCGGGCCTTTTCCACCATTAGGCAGCTTCGGGTCAGATCACCGGGCCGGGCCACGGCCTCTTCAGGTGTGGCAAGCTCCTTCCGGACCGTGCTGATCTCTTGGAAGGCCTCGAAAATCATGTGATACAGATTCAGAGTGCGGGTTTGCACTCCGGTGCCGATATTAAAAAAATCGCCACTCCCGCCGGTTAAGGCCAAGAGGTTTGCGCTCACGATATCGCCCACATAACAATAATCCCGCACCATGCCCGCAGGGTTGTCAGGGAAATGGTACACGGTGGACGGGATCCCTTTCAGGAGATTGTTCATGAAGATGGCCACCACCCCCGCCTCGGCGTGTGGAACCTGTCTGGGGCCATAGACATTGGCATAGCGAAGGGTGGTGTAATCCAGGCCGAACTGGTGCCGGTAATAGGCCAGGTAGTGTTCTGATGCGTACTTGGTTATGGCATAGGGGGAAAGGGGGATGGGCGGGCAGGCCTCTGAGGTGGGATATTCGGGGGCCTCCCCATAGATGGCCCCGCCGGAAGAGATGAACACCACCTTTTTGACGCCGCCCTGTACCGCGGCTTCCAGGAGATTCAACAATCCTTTGATATTGACATCCGCATCAAATTGCGGATCTGATACGGACGCGGGCACGCTCATCTGGGCTGCGTGGTGATTGATCACCTCGGGTTTTTCGGCTTGGATGAGGGCACTTGTCTCCGGAGAACGGATATCCAGCCCATAAAAGCGTGCTGCCGGGTTGACGTTGGTGCGCTTTCCAGTGTAAAGGTTATCCACCACCAGGACTTCATGGCCTTCATGGATCAAGCCGTCCACCACATGAGAACCGATAAATCCGGCGCCGCCGGTGACCATTATTTTCATGGGGTTGCCTCGATCTCTGGGGTCTTTGGTCTGTTCTCGCGCAAACACGCGGAGGTGCAGAGCGTTTACGGGTAAAAGCTTGATGCGCTATCCCTGATTTGTTGGGATAAGGAAACTTAACAAAGAGACGGGTTAAAATCAAGGGAAAGGTTCTATTAGGGGGAAGATGACAGAAAAATATCACAACATCCTGGATCAGATCGGGTGGACTCCCCTGGTGCCCGTGAGACGCCTGAACCCGAACACGAACGTGGAAATTCTGGCCAAGCTGGAATATTTCAATCCCGGGGGTTCCATAAAGGACCGGGCGGCCCTGGGTATGATCGAAGCAGCGGAAAAATCCGGGGAACTGACGCGGAATAAAGTAATTCTCGAGGCCACCAGCGGCAATACGGGGATCGGGCTCGCCATGGTGGCATCGGTAAAGGGGTACCGGATTCTCCTCACCATGTCCGAATCCGTGAGCGAGGAACGGGTGAAGATCCTCAAGGCCCTGGGTGCGGAGATCAAATTCACGCCTGCCCGCCTCGGTACGGACGGGGCTATCGAACAGAGTTATAAGATGATCCGGGAGGATCCGGACATGTACTGGCTTGCCGACCAGTTCAACAATGAAGCCAACTGGATGGCCCATTATAACGGGACGGCCATGGAGGTCTGGGATCAGACCGGCGGAAAGCTGAACGCGGTGGTGGCCACCATGGGGACCACCGGGACCCTGATGGGCCTTTCCAGGCGGTTTCGGGAGTTGGATCGGAATATTGAGGTCATCGGCGTGGAACCCTATCTGGGCCACAAGCTTCAGGGCCTCAAGAATATGAAGGAGTCCTACAGGCCGGAAATATTCGAAAAGACCCTGCCCCACAGGATCATCAATATCGATGATGAAGAGGCCTGTGACATGGCCCGGCAGTTGGCCAAAATGGAGGGCCTCTTGGTGGGAATGAGTTCCGGCGCGGCCATGGCCATTGCCCTTAAGCTGGCCCGGGAGATGGAAAAAGGAACCATCGTGGTGATTCTTCCGGACGGCGGAGAACGATACCTGAGCACACCTCTTTTTGTGGCCAAAAAGAGGACAGGGTTGAAGGTCTATAACACCCTGACCCGGAGAAAAGAGGAGTTTGTCCCCATCAGGGAAAAGGAAGTCAGCCTCTACTCCTGCGGTCCCACCCTCTGCCAGTTTATTGATCTGGGCCAGTGCAGGCGGATCCTGTTTGCGGATTTGGTCCGGCGGTACATGGAATTCAAGGGGTATTCGGTGACCCAGATTATGAACCTCACCGACCTGGATGACCGCACCATTGCGGGGGCCCGAGAGGCGGGCATTTCATTAAAGGCCTTTACGGATCAGTTCCATGATGCATTGATGATCGATCTGGATCAGCTTAATATCAAAAGAGCGACCGCATATCCCAGGCCGAGCGAGCATATTGATGAGATGATCGATCTGGCGGACAAACTCATTAAAAAAGGGTATGCCTATGAAAAACTCCGGTCCATCTATTTCGACATTTCCCGGTTCAAAGACTACGGGGACCTGTCGCGGATCGATCTGGACCAGATCCAGGTGGGGAAAACCGTGGATCTGGATCAGTACGAAAAAGACAACCCGCGGGACTTTACCCTGTTGAAACGGTCCACGCTCAATGAGCTCAAAAGCGGAATATTTTTTGAGACCAAATGGGGAAATCTGCGTCCCGGATGGCATCTGGAGTGCGCTGCCATGGCCATGAAGTATCTGGTCCCTCCCTACGACATTCATATGAGCGGGGTTGAATTGATATTTCCCCATCATGAAAATGCCATCGCCATCAGCCAGGCCGCCACCGACGGTCCCTTGGCCCACTACTGGTTGCACAACGAACCGGTAACGGCTCACGACAAGGCGGATCAGGATGCTGGAGAAAACGGCCGACTGACCCTGAAAGCACTTCTGAAGAAAGGGTTTACGGGAAGAGAGGTTCGGTACTGGATTCTGAGCAGGCATTACCGAAAAAGGATCTTTTTTTCCGAGGCCAAGTTTGCGGCCGCAAAAAATACCATTCGTCACCTTGACAAATTTGTGCAAAAAATCCATTACGCTAAACCAGCGACCGATGATCCGGAAGTGGATCAGGCCGTTTATGCCCTGAGACATCAATTTACCGAGGCCATGGATGATGATTTCAATGTGTCCCAGGCCCTGGCCTCCCTGTTCCGGTTCACCCGGAAAATCAATAAAAAGATGGATCTGGGCGGTCTTTCCCCGGATGATCGGCAAAAGACCCTGAATGCGTTGAACCGGGTCAATTCAGTCCTGGGGATCATGAAACTGGAGTTTCCCGAGGGCGATGCGCAGGTGGAGCAATTGATCGCCGAACGGGAGCAGGCAAGACAAAAACGGGACTGGGAGAGCGCGGATCGCATACGGGACCGGTTACAGGACCAGGGAATCGAGATCACCGATACCCGACAGGGGACCCTGTGGCGAAGAAGTTGATGGGGGAGGGCTTCAAAGGGGTGAGGCGTCGGGAAACCCCATACACTGAAACCTGAACACGGAGTGCTGATTTGACATGCCCATATATGAATATGAAGCCATGACGCCTGAAAAGGCGTGTGAAAAATGTGCCCGGCGGTTTGAAGCGGTTCAAGGCGTCCATGAACCCCCGCTGTCCGTGTGTCCCTATTGTGGTGGGCCGGTTCGGAAACTCATCTCACGGTGTCACTCGGCCATTATGGAGACTGCTGATGACCATGCCATGGTGAATCAAAAAATTGCCGATTATGAAAAACAAGGGATGTGGAGCCACGCCGCAGAGCTGGCAGATACTCATTCGGAACAGACCAAGGACAAATCCATGAAGCTGCGGGCCATTGATGATTATGCAAAGGCCGGCTACAGTGCCGATACCTTGGA
Organism: Desulfobacteraceae bacterium; assembly: GCA_041685955.1. Taxonomy (GTDB): domain Bacteria; phylum Desulfobacterota; class DSM-4660; order Desulfatiglandales; family Desulfatiglandaceae; genus JAIPDZ01. Next base: position 6,037 of record JAWLET010000067.1, read on the forward strand.
AAAGCACGCAAAATCAAACAGCAACTGAAGGAGGGTTGAGTGCATGACGGGTAAAAGGAAAAATGCATACCGCATTTCAGTCCAAGGCGTTTTAATGGGTGCTGCAGTGCTGATGTTTCTGGTCAGCCCTTCAGCGTATGGAGAAAAACCCGAACAACGCAAACCACTGCCTTCCAGGGCCATTGCGGTAGCGCCCGCCTTTACCGGCGTGGTTATTTCCCAGGGGGAGGATGTGAATATCGACCTTTTGGTATCCAACCGGGGCAGGGAGGATGAAAATATCCACCTCTCCCTTGCGTCCGTGCCTGAGGGGTGGAAGGCGAGAATCAAGAGCTATGATTTCGGTGTGACCGGGGTTTACGTCAAAAGCGATGACACCAAGACCCTGACTCTCAGGGTAGTGCCTGGCAAGACGGTGCAACCCGGGGAGTACCCCCTGGAAATCCGTGCCCGTACCCCGGACAACAAGCTGGTCTCAAAGGCAAACGTGACGGTGACGGTCAAGGAAAAGAAGGTGGAAAAGGAACCCGAGGGGGTGGAGATCATAACCTCGTATCCGGTCCTGAAAGGGCCCACAGACGGGCAGTTTGAGTTTTCCGTGGACATTGAGAACGATTCAGACCAGGACAGTACATTTAATCTGGCGGCCACGGGTCCTGAGAACTGGGAGGTCAGTTTCAAACCCGCCTATGAAGACAAATATATATCCAGCTTGAGATTGAAGGCGGGTCAGCGCCAGACCGTGGCCGTGGAAGTCAATCCCGATCACCGGGCGGAGCCGGGGTCCTATTCCCTGTCGGTGACGGTTGATTCCGCCAACGCCCGGGCCCGGGCCACCCTTACGGTGGTTCTCACCGGGACCTATAAGCTGGACGCCGGTACGGCCAATGGGCTTTTGTCCCTCAATGCGGTGAGAGGGGAAAAGGCGAACCTGTCTTTTTATGTACAGAACAACGGGTCAGCGACCCTCAATAATGTCCGGTTTTTGTCTTTCAAACCTGAAAATTGGGAAGTGGAATTCACGCCAAAGACCATAGATGCGCTTCCGCCCCAGCAACTGGAACAGGTTGAAGTCACCATCACCCCGGCTGAACAGGCCCTGGTGGGAGATTACTCAGTGGGTCTGCGGGCCGAGAGCGGCAATCCGCCCAGGGCGGAAAAGACCATCGAGCTGAGGGTGGGGGTTACTGCATCAGCCGCCTGGGGATGGATCGGGATCGGGATTATCGTACTGGTCATGGCAAGCCTGGTGATCATGTTTATCCGGTTGGGAAGGCGTTAAGATATGAGTACGGACAGCATTATTGAGGCGGTCGGCCTGACCAAGACCTATGGCCCCCATCGGGTGGTAAACGGACTTAATATCCAGGTGAATACCGGCGAAATTTTCGGGTTTCTGGGCCCCAACGGGGCCGGGAAGACCACCACCCTCCTCATGCTTCTGGGACTGAGCCGGCCTTCAGGGGGATCATCCCGCGTATGCGGAATGGATCCTTCCCGCACTCCCCGGGAGATCAAAAAGCGAGTCGGTTATCTGCCTGAAAACGTAGGATTTTATGGAGACATGACCGCTGTTGAAAGCCTTCAGTATGTGGCCGCGCTGAATGGAATGGGGAAACAGGAGACCCATAATCGAATTCGTGACGCGTTGCGGCTGGTGGGACTCGAACAGGATGCCCGCAAGAAGACCGGTGCATTTTCACGGGGAATGAAGCAGCGGTTGGGCGTGGCCGAAGTCCTGATCAAGGATCCTGAAGTCCTTTTTTTAGATGAACCTACCCTGGGCCTGGACCCTGAAGGGGCCATTCAACTGATCGATCTGATCCTGTCCCTAAACCAGGAGCGCAGGATCACGGTGCTGCTGTCCTCTCACAATTTGCAGCAGGTGCAGAAGATTTCCCATCGTGTGGGCATCATGATCGAAGGGAACCTGGTGGCTGAAGGGTCCATTGAAGCGCTGGCAGAGGAGAGGTTCGGCCTGGGAGAAAAAGAATACACGTTGGAAGAAATCTACATGAAATATTTCCAGGAGGTATGATATGCAGGGCCTGTTTGCCGTTTTTAAAAAAGAGCTTCAGGATCATTTCGGCAGCTTCAGGTTTGCCATCCTCTTTGCCCTGATTGCCATGGTCAGTTTTATCACCAGCTATATGGCCGCCATGCATCTGAGTGAAAATCTGGAAGAGTTGTCCTCTATCCGGTTCCCATTTCTCATGCTCTTCAGTACTCCGGGGGCCCTCTTTTCCATGGTCCAGTTCGTGGCCTTTTTCGGACCCTTGATCGGCCTGGTACTGGGGTTTGACGCCATCAACCGGGAGCGGACCCAGGGGACGCTTATAAAAGTCGTGTCCCAGCCCATCTATCGTGATGCAGTGATCAATGGAAAATTCCTGGCCGGGGTTGTCACCATTTCCATTATGCTCACGGCCATCGTGTTGGTCATCGCCGGCTTCGGCCTGGCCATTGTCGGCGTGGTGCCCGGAGTGGGGGAGATATGGCGTCTTTTCATCTACTTGGTGATCAGCATAATTTACGTCTCTTTCTGGTTGGGGATTTCCATCCTTTTCTCCATCCTCTTGAGGAGTATCGCCACCTCGGCCCTTACTTCAATTGCGCTCTGGATCTTTCTGTCGTTTTTCGTTTCCCTCGGGGCGGAGGCCATCGCCAATTCAGTAGCACCGGTAGACTCCAAAAAGGAAATGCAGCCGGAAGTGGTACTCAAGAACGCCAGAATCAAGAAAATGGTATCCCTGTGCTCTCCCATGGTCTTGTACAGCGATGCCACGGCCACCATCATCGATCCCATGAGAAATACCACCCGCTCCCTGGTGCTCATGGGTCCCATGGAAGAACTCCTGTCATCCAGGTTTCAAAATCCCCTGGCCCTGACCCAGAGCATCTTTGTGGTGTTGCCCTACATTACCGTGCTCATCGCCATTACCCTGGTCTGTTTTACGGTTTCCTATCTGGTCTTCATATTACAGGAGATCAGGACCTGATGTCCCCGGATGAGCTGATGAGCAGGTAGGGACAGAACCTGGGATCCAGGGCCTCGGTCCGGACCCACTGATATTCCGCCTGAAACGCCTGCCACAAACGGGCGAGAGTGTCTTTTAGGGTGGATCGGATCTCCGGGGAAAGATCCGAAGCGTGGGTCATGAAATCGCCCACAAAGATGGCTTCATAACCCAGCATCTCAAACGGAGGGCTATCCTCGTTTTTTCTCAATATTTCAAAAAAACGTTTCATGTTTGAAGGAGAAACAGGATCAAACGTGACATTTTGATCTAAGAGTTGCCTGGCCCATAAGGTAAAAAGGAGCTGGTGGTATTTGAACTGCGGCTGGTGAGCGTCGGCATGTATGGGGAAGCTTTGGGTCAGCCGTTGAAACAGGCAATCCAGGGCGATCATGCGATGAAGGATCTTTTGGGCATGTTCCAGGTCCCGGGCGTATTCAAAATCCCTGTACGGCTGGTCCGGTTTTTCAGGGCGAAAGACGAGCGGTTTTTCTTTAGCAAGCCCTGCCAGGGTTCCGGCCCAGTCATGGGGCCAAAAATCATATCCCATGTGGTTTTGCAGAAACCAGTTCCTCCGGAGCCATCTTTCCGCCTCCCATTTCAGCTTGAGGGCCAGGCCGAACCCCACTCGAAAAAGGTGGCGCAGGGGGTTGGTCTTTAAAAGTACCTCTGCGGCGGATGCATCCTCTTCACACAGTTTTTCCAGCGCCAGGTTCACATATCCCCCCGCCTTGCGACAGGTTTTTTTCAGTGTATCAACATCCGCGGCGAGTTGCCGGTCCGCGGAAAGTATCTGATTGCACATCCCGGCAAATTCCAGGCGTATTCTGTCCTGTTCCCGGGGTTGTGTCATCCTGGAGAGGGCCCGGGTCAACAGGTTTTCGCCCATGGCCGCATAAAAGGGCGTATAAGGGGCCAGATCAAACAGGTCCCCTTTTTTAAGAGGTATATCCGAATCCGAACCGGTTTCCTTGTTCAAGGCCCCCGGGTCCATGGGTGCATAAATGGGCAGGGCCTCTTCAAGGGGGAGGAATCCGTGTTCTGCCAGACGCACATTTTTCATCCGGTACATCTCCTCTTCGAGCTCGGCCGGGAGCACCCCTGCCAGCCCCAGGAGCAAGGCCTGGTATTTGAGTTGATCCGTCTCTGCCATGGCCTTTAAAATGGCCTCAAGGGTCGCTTTGTATTTGGCCTGGCGTACCTTGATATAATATACCCCGTCGAGGGTGACAAACCCGCTATCCAGGTCAAGGGCATCATCCGAATCCTTGATCTCCACCCTAATGCTCTTGAAAAGAGAATAATAAGCAAGAGATTTTCCTTTCGAGAACAGCCAGCGCGCCAGACGTTCGGGGGCGGCCTGCTGAAGGCGTTCAAGCCAACCCAAAGCCTGTTCCATGTTCAGACGGTCTGCCTCCCAGAGTTCCAGATCCAGGATATATTGCCATTGTTGCTCAGAGGCGAGTCTCAGCAACAAGACAGTGTCCTCGTCATCACCGATCCGTTTGATCAGCCAGTAAAAATCATCGCCGGCCAGCTTCCGGACCGTTTTTTCAGGGTCTGGCTCTTTTAAGATACGCTTTACTAGGCGCTTTCCGGTCAGGGGATACAGCGCCTGGAGGAGTTTGTTCCCCGGTGAAGGCGGGAGGGGCACAGGTTTGTTATTGGACATGGCTGGTGCTCCGTGTGAAAACCAATAAAATCTGTTTATATTTAAATCGCATCAATGAAGCAAAACGGTATCCCTAATGCAGGAGTATGTTTGCGGTCTTTTCCTGTTAATTTTGCTCCA
>JAWLET010000358.1:0-2501 GCA_041685955.1 Desulfobacteraceae bacterium
GCGGTCACTGGAGTCCTTGTAAACAGACCTGCAGTGGTTATAGTATTCAACCATGCCCCAACGACTGAAGAACAATAAACTGAGGAATGTGGCCATCATTGCCCACGTGGACCACGGCAAAACCACGCTGGTGGATGGTCTGTTCCGCCAGAGCGGCCTGTTTCGTGCCGATCAGCAGGTGGATGAACGACTCATGGATACCCTGGAACTGGAGAGGGAGCGGGGCATCACCATCGCTGCCAAAAATTGTTCCGTCAAATGGAAGGGCGTGCGGATCAATATCATCGACACCCCGGGTCATGCCGATTTCGGGGGCGAGGTGGAACGTGCGCTCAGCATGGCGGATGGGGCCATTCTCCTGGTGGATGCCTCGGAAGGTCCCCTGCCCCAGACCCGGTTTGTCTTGAAAAAGGCCCTGGATGCAGGGCTCAAGCTCCTGGTGGTCATCAACAAAATCGATCGCAAAGACGCCCGACCGGGTGAAGTGCTGGACGAAATATATGACCTGTTGATCGACCTGGACGCTACCGAGGATCAGTTGGAGTTTCCCCTGCTGTACGCCATAGGACGGGAAGGGATCGCCCAGGACACCCTGGAAGAGACCGGGGAAAATCTCCACGGGCTTCTGGACACCATCCTGGAGCAAATCCCCGGGCCTTCATTTGAGGCGGGGGCCCCTTTTCAGATGCTGGTATCGGATCTGGGCTACTCGGATTACATGGGCCGCCTGGCCATTGGAAAAATCTTTAACGGCACGGCCAAATCCAGGGACTCCCTGGTATGCCTGGGAGAAGGGGGCCAAGCCGTTGATCTTAAGATTTCCAAACTCCAGACCTATGACGGCATCCGCCTAAAAGACGCCCATCAGGTTCTTGCGGGCGATATCGTAGTGCTGGCGGGCATCCAGAATGTCAAAATCGGGGATACCATCTGCAATCGGGATTCGCCATGCGCCCTGCCCCGGATTCGGGTGGACAAACCCACCGTGCGCATGAAATTCGCCATCAATGATTCGCCCCTGGGGGGGAGTGAAGGAAAATATGTCCAGTTAAACCGGATTCGGGACCGCCTGGTAAAGGAAACCCTCAAGAATGTGGCCATTCAGGTGGAGGAAGACGGGGATCAGGAGAGCATCCTGGTCAAGGGACGCGGAGAATTTCAACTGGCCATCCTGGTGGAAACCATGCGCCGGGAAGGCTATGAATTTTCCGTGGGCCGGCCGGAAGTGATCTACCGATACAAGGAGGGTCAAAGACACGAGCCCATTGAACGCCTGCTGGTGGACTGTGAAGAGCAGTTCATGGGGCTGGTCACGGAAAAGCTCTCCCTCCGAAAAGGACGGATAACCAACCTGGTCAACAACGGCACGGGGCGGGTCCGCATCGAGTTCTCCATACCCACCCGGTCCCTCATCGGGTACCGCGATGAATTCCTCACAGACACCCGGGGCACCGGCATCCTGAATTCCCTGTTTGACGGGTATGAGCCCTTCCGGGGGGACTGTCCCAGCCGTTTTACCGGGTCCATCACGGCCGATCGGCCCGGCCATGCGGTGGCCTATGCCCTGTTCAATCTGGAACCCCGGGGAAGGCTTTTTATCACCCCGGGAGCATTGGTTTATGAGGGCATGATCATCGGCGAACACAACCGCACCCAGGATATCGAAGTCAATGCCACCAAAGAAAAAAAGCTCACCAACATGCGTGCCGCCGGAAAAGACGACAACGTGATCCTGTCACCCATCAAACCCATGACCCTTGAGCAGGCCATCAGTTTTATTCGGGAAGACGAACTGGTGGAAGTGACCCCCTTGTCCATCCGGATGCGAAAGGCGGTGTTGAGCAGCCAGAAAAGGCATATCCTGCGATCGGTCCAGTTGAAGAAAAAGGCCCTTTCCTGAGAAGGGGTGCGGGGTCCTGGGCGGGTTGATCTTTCAAATAATACTGAAGGGTGGATGATCTAAAAACGGAGACCCGGGGGCGAATCCTGTGCGCGGCCGATTTTATGGGCCCCCGGCGGCGGTTTTTGGAGGCCCGACGGGCTCAACTCTATGCCCGATTTCCGGTTCCAGACGGATGGCATGAGGCCTATGCCGCCGGTATGGTCAGCCCGTCAAGGTTTCAAAACAACATCTGAAAAACCGTTTCCGGTCCAGGGTTTCACCAAAATCCAATATTTCTCCCGTCTCATATGGATTTATTTTGACAAAAAAAGAGTATTTGTTATAAAGTGAAAACATGGTTTCTAAACAATGAAAGGGGGTAAAATGTGTTATGTCTGAAAACAGTGCCTTGAAAGATAAAGTGATTCTGGTGGTGGATGACGAACCCGATGTCCTTGAGACCGTGGAGGAAGAACTGGACATGTGCCTGGTCCACAAGGCAACCGACTATGATACCGCGCTTCAATACCTCCTCAGTTACACCTATGACATTGTCATCCTGGATATCATGGGGGTGAACGGTTTTGAACTCCTCAAGACGGCTGTGTCCAGGGGATTT
>JAWLET010000068.1:0-10779 GCA_041685955.1 Desulfobacteraceae bacterium
GATCACCATCCTGGCGCAGACGGCCGGTGGTCGATATCTCCGTCTCCGGGTATAGCGTCCCCGTAAAGGGACATTGCTGCATCAAGTGATGTACTTTCGGTAACTTTTTGACTTTTTTGTCTCTTAATAGTAAACAGGAGTCCACCGATGACTTATTCTGAGGCCTCTCTGGTCAATTTTATGCAAATGTCCCCCATAATGTTTTACGAGGAGTCTGTATGTTCATGAAGATTGCCCGCACAGCATGTCTGATGGTGTTGATGTCTTTCTTGGTAATCCACTCAGGATGCGAAAATGAAGTAAAAGCAGGGGCGCAGGCCCCTGATTTTTCCCTCACGTCAATTTCCGGTGAAACCTTTTCTTTGGATGCCTATGAGGGCTATGTGGTGCTCGTGGATTTCTGGGCCACCTGGTGTCCGCCCTGCCGGGTGAGTATCCCTGAACTAATTAGGCTTCAGAAGAAATACAAGGACAACGGGTTCATTGTCCTGGGGATCTCCATGGATGATCCCGGGCAGGTCACAAACCAGGATTTGAAGTCATTCGAGAAAACGGCCAAGATCAATTACCCTATCTTGCGATATGATAAAGAGGTGGTGGCGGATTATTTTGAAGACACTCAGATTTCCCTGCCCACCATGTTCATCGTTGACCGGGAGGGGAAGATCAGCGAAAAAATTGTCGGATTTAATCATAATGCCCTTGAAGATTCCCTGGCAGGTTTGCTCGAATGATTATTGACTTTCACACCCATGTATTTCCCGCATTTTTCAGGAATGACAGGTCCGCAGCAATCTTGCATGATCCTGCTTTCAAAATTCTGTATGCCTCTCCTCAGGCCAAACTGGCAGGTGTGCAGGCGCTGATCCGGCATATGGATCAGGCGGGTGTGCAAAGATCGGTCATCTTTGGTTTTCCCTGGGAAGATCCGGATTATTTCAAGCGGCACAACGACTATATTTTGGAGTCGGTGAACCGCTATCCGGATCGACTCTCCGGCTTTTGTACTTTTGCCCCGGTCTCGCCGTCAGGACCGACGGAAGTGGAGCGATGTTTGCGACAGGGTCTCTCAGGGGTGGGAGAACTGGCCGTTTACGGCAGTGATCTGTCGCGGAAGGTAATTGAGATCCTCGGAGATGTCATGGTCTTATGCCGGGAGGCCGATGTCCCCTTCTTGCTCCATGTCAACGAACCTGTGGGACACCACTATCCAGGCAAGACCCCCAATACGCTCAGGCAGGTATATGATTTTGTAAAGGCATTCCCGGAAAACCGGATCGTCTTGGCCCACTGGGGGGGCGGACTCCTGTTCTATGCCCTCATGAAACGGGAGGTCAAAGCGGTACTGAGGCAGGTGTGGTTTGATACTGCGGCATCCCCCTATCTTTACACTCCGGATATCTACCGGGTGGCCGGAGAAATCGTGGGGTTTGAAAAGATCCTGTTCGGAAGCGATTATCCACTGTTGACCCCGGAGAGATATTTCAAGGAGATGGTCGAGGCAGGCCTTACAGAAGAAAACCGGGTCCGCATCAAAGGACAAAATGCGGCGCAGCTGTTGGACCTTGGGTAGCGATCCGTTCTTATCCCCCAATGGCGGACATTTTTCCTGAAAGCGAAGTCGACTTTACGGATGCCAGCCTGTGACTGCGGGGCTTGTTCTCCGCCGCCTGAATAAACATCCGGGCCAGTTGCGCGTCGTCGGCCCCTTCCCGCATGGGCGTTTTCAGATCCACCTCCCAGTCAGAAAACAGGCATGGCCTCAGACGACCGTTGGCCGTGAGTCGGAGCCGGTTGCAGGTGTCGCAAAAATGGTGGGTCAGGGGGCTGATGAAACCGATTTCACCGGGGGCCCCCTCAAATTTGAATCGGACTGTAGGCCCATCCAGATCCACTCTGGGAACCGGCACCAGGCGACCGGACTTAGAAATCCTTTGTTTTAGCGTAGAATTGGGCACATGACAGAGTTGTGTGTCTGGGTCGACGAACCCACCCGGCATATATTCTATGAATCGAATATGGAAGGGATATTTTTTGGAAAGGGTTGCCAGCTCAACTACTTCTTTTTCGTTGATATCCTTTAACACCACCGTATTGAGCTTAATGGGATAAAAGCCCATATCCGCTGCCTTGTGAATGGCCGTCCATACCTGATGAAAACCGTCAAAACCAGTGATGTACTCGTATGTCCGGGGATTCAGCGTGTCCAGGCTGATATTGATTCGCTTGATCCCCGAGGCTTTGATCATTTCCAGGTGATCGCTCAAATAGATACCGTTGGTGGTGAGGGAAATATCCTCCAGTTCGGAAAAATTGGTCAAGCAGGGCAGAAGATTGTCTATTCCTTTCCGAACCAGTGGTTCACCGCCCGTAAGGCGAATTTTATTGACGCCCATTTTCACAGCCAGTGCCACCACCCGCATGATTTCCTCATAGGTGAGAATCTCCTCGTGTTCCAGTTTATCGAGACCCTGGCGAGGGGTGCAGTAACGACATCGGAGATTGCAGCGGTCAGTGACTGATATGCGAAGATAATCCAATTCGCGATGGTAGGTGTCGATGAGACGAGGGTGCTCTGTTTCCATTGAAATCGCTCTATATTTTAGGTATGGTTTCCAAAGATGATGCCGACTTCTTGTACAATTGCTCCTTTCCATATATAAAACCAGCCGGTGAGTCAATGATAATTGTTTGCCTGGGAAATACTGGTTTTGTGGGCAAAACAAAGAATAATGTCGGAAATGGGAACAGTGACATTCCAAAAAAGGAGAGTATGCCCATGACAGATCGCATAATTGTGGAAGACAGGGACGGAATCAACCATGTGGTCTTGAACCGGCCTGAGGCCTACAATGCCTTTGATCTGGATATGATAAGGCTTCTATCGGAAACTCTGGTGGAACGGGCTTTAAATCCCAAGGTGACCGGGGTGGTCCTGTCAGGACAGGGAAAGGCCTTTTGTGGGGGAGGGGATTTGGCCTGGATTAATTCCTACGGTGACAATCCTTCGGGTGCGTTTCGTGAGCTGGCGGCCCGATTCCATCAGGCCATTTTGGAAATTCGGCGGATGCCCAAACCCGTGATAGCCGCCATCAACGGGCCGGCAGCCGGTGGCGGGTTCTCCATGGCCTTGGCCTGTGATTTCCGGATCATGGCCGCCTCCGCGGTGCTGCGGCAGGCCTACACCTCAAACGGGCTCAGTATGGATGGGGGCGGGTCCTTTACCCTTCCCCGGCTGGTGGGCATGGCCAGGGCCCTGGAGATCGCCGTATTTGATCGACCCATGGATGCTGAAAAAGCCTACGCTTGGGGGCTTGTGACCGAGGTGGTGGAGGATGGGCAGGCGGTGGACAGAGCAGATGAGATGTGCCGGGAAATCACCCGGGGGGCACGGGCTTCTTTTGCTGCGTCAAAGCGGTTGATTACCGATTCCTATACCACTCCCTTTGAGGCTCAATTGGAAAACGAACGGAGTTTAATATCCTGGTGCGCGGGTCAACCCGAGGGCAGAGAGGGTGTGGCTGCGTTCCTGCAAAAGCGAAAACCCGACTTTAATCCAAAATCCTGAAACCCGGTCCTGACCCCGGTCCAATGGATTGGACAAGTTCTGAGACGACCATGTATTCCGTCTACTTCGGACTCACTGAAAATCCATTTACCCTCACCCCTGACCCGCGATTTCTCTTTATGAGTGAGCGTCACCGGGAGGCATTGGCCCATTTGCTCTATGGGATGGGAGAAAAGGGCGGATTCGTCCTGTTGACCGGTGAGGTGGGAACAGGGAAGACCACCTTGTGCCGGAGTCTTCTGGAGCAGGCGCCCGAAGACGTGGAAGTAGCGTTGATCCTGAATCCCAAGCAATCAGCCACCGAACTGGTGGCATCTCTGTGTGATGAACTGAATATCACTTACCCGGCAGGAACCGAGAGCCTGAAAATCCTTGTTGACCTTCTCAATCAGCATCTTCTGAAAGTCCATTCCGCAGGTCGGAGAACCGTGCTGATCATTGACGAGGCACAGAATCTCAGTTTTGATGTGTTGGAGCAGATTCGTCTTTTGACCAACCTGGAGACGCCTACCCGGAAACTGCTCCAGATCCTTCTCATCGGCCAGCCCGAACTTCAATCCATGATGGCTGAGCCGGAGTTGCGTCAACTGGGTCAGCGAATTACGGCCCGCTATCATTTGACCCCGCTCTTATTGCCCGAAACCATTGCCTATATCCAACATCGGCTTGAGGTCGGGGGCTGCAAACGGCATGTATTCACCAAAGGTGCCTTGCGCCGGGTGCACAAGCTTTCAAAGGGTGTTCCGCGCCTGGTTAATACTATTTGTGACCGGGCCTTGTTGGGCGCCTACGGGAAAAGACAAGAGCGCATCAATCGGCGCCTGGTCAGAAAAGCTGCGGCCGAGGTGATTGGAAGATATTCCACCCGTAGCCGGTTCAGGTCCCCGTCTCTGGCACGGGTGGTGGGGTGGAGCACCGCCCTGGGGATACTCTGCCTCCTGGCAGCAGGCGTGTACCTTCATCGCGCTGAAGATGCGTGGTCGATTTTTCCCAAACAGAAACCAGAAACAGGGCAGGGCCAGGCAGGGGGCGAAATTCAGACTGGGACCGGTTTGCCAGGAAGAGAAAAAGAGGCCAAAAGGCTTCCGCAGGGGCAAAAAGCGGCTGCCGAACCGGTAGATTCAGCTCCGGTGGAACCAAAAGGTCCCGTTTTCCCTGTAGACCCGGGTCCTGTTCCTACTGGATCAGCCCCGGAGTCCATGGATTGGCTTAAATTGCTGCTGGATGGGGAACTGAGCACGGGCATGAACAGCGCTTTTGCAGTGCTTACGAGATGCTGGGGTATTCCGTATGAGGACCTCCCTGGGAAAACTCCCTGCGACCGGGTTGCAGCGGCCGGCCTGAGCTGTCTGGAGGGGAGCGGCAACTGGACCACCCTCCGTCACCTTAACCGCCCTGCCCTTATTGAGCTGGCTGCTCCGGACGGTCGCCAGCATCATGTCCCTGTGGTGGCGCTGCACGACGATACGGTTACGCTGGTTTTGAAAGAGCAGGAAGTGACCCTGCCCCGGATTCGTATTGATCCTTTCTGGTACGGGGACTATACTGTACTGTGGAAACGGCCCCCCCTGGGGTCGAGCCTACTGAAAAAAGGCGACCGGGGCAGGGACGTGCTCTGGTTGAGGGCGACCCTGGAGCGTGTGGAGGGCCGGGAGCCCGGGCGCGACGGTTATGTGCCCAGTCCCCTGTTTGATGAGGCCCTGGAGGAACGGGTCACCCGTTTCCAACGCACCCATTTTGTACGTGCGGATGGAATGGTGGGCGAACAGACCCTGATCCAGCTCAACGAAGCGGCAGGCGATCCAGCGATCCCTTTATTACACCCGGCAAAATCAGAATCTCTTTTTTAAAGGCGGTGCGATGTCCTTTATCCTTGATGCATTAAAACGCGCGGAACACGATCGGCGCCTGGAGACAGCTCCGGATCTCAGTGCGGTATATGAAGAGGACGCCCTGGATCGGAGGCACCGGGCCTGGGCCTGGATAGGCGGCTTCTTCATTTTGGGCGCCGGGCTGGGGTTTCTGGTATTCTGGTTCACGGCATCCCCATGGGGCCACGGGACCTCTTCCGAAAAGGATATGGCTTCAAAAAAGGCAATAAAGCAGATGGTGGCCCCCGGGCAGGCACACTCGGAGATCCGATCCACACGGATGAGGACGGATACAGGCGGCGATGCTTCGTCATCGACTCAGGCGGCTTCTCCCCGATTGGCTTCCAAACCTGCGTCTTCGGTGGAAAAGGCGGATCCGGAACCTGAGATATTCACCGTTCCCCCTTCCACTGCATCCGTCCGTGATAGCGGTGCCGGAGCCCATCCGGCGGACCCGGCAAAATCCTCCGGCCCCGAGGGGACAGAACCGGAGCGGCCTGCTTCGGCCGTCCAGGTCGCAGCTTCCCCTAAGGATAAACCGGATCCGGGACCGGCTGCCCAGGAAGATGTATTTGAGGATGAAGGCGTGTCTTCCCCTGAGCCCCCCGAAAAAGGGCAACAGACCCAGGGCAAAGCGGATTCTGCCAGGACGATTCCCCTTGTAAGCGAATTGCCCGAAGAGATCCGGGACGCGCTGGAGGAGCTGGAGATCAATGTCCATGTTTATTCGGAGGATCCTCAGGAGCGCCTGGTGTTCATTAATATGCGGAATCGAAAGGTGGGGGATCGAATCGGAGAAACCGGCCCCATACTCAAGGAGATCACCCCGGAGGGCGTGATTATTGACTATGGAGAGGGCCTGGCCCGCTTGAAGGTGGGGCGGTAGTTTCTCAGGCGTTAGGCCTGGTCATAGTGGCTGAACTGCATGGTGAAGGTGGCCCTTCCCTGGGAGGCCGATCTGAGGGCTGTGGAATATCCGAACATCTTTGAGAGCGCCACGTGGGCCGTAACCACCTGAACAGCACCCTTGGCCGCGATCTGCCCGATTTTTCCCTGTCGGGTGTTCAGATCCCCGATAACCTCCCCGGTAAATGCTTCAGGGGTCAGTACCTCTATATCCATGATCGGTTCCAGGAGAATCGGATCCGCCTGTTGAAAGGCTTCCCTGAAGGCCATGTTGCCCGCGGCCCTGAAGGCCATGACGTCAGAGGTCTCTTTTATGTCCACCTCCAGCAGCACGGTCTGAACATCTGCCACGGGATAGCCCATGATACTGCCGCCGGCCCAGGCCTCTTCAACGCCCTGTTGGATGGCCTCCATGAATTCGGGGGTAAGCTCCGGATGATCGCATCGGTTCTCAAACCGGTTCCCCGACCCCCTGGGTTGGGGTGTCACCTCGAGAACCACCCCTGCAAAATGCTGCTGGCCTGCCAGTTCCCGCTGAAATACCTCCCTGTGCACCACAGGGGAGGTGATGGTCTCCCTGTAGACCACCTGAGGTTTCCCCTGATTTGTATCTAAGGAAAACTCTCGCCTCAATCTTCCCATGATGATTTCCAGGTGTAATTCGCCCATACCGGATATGAGCGTCTGTCCGGTTTCCGGGTCGATCCTGAACTTGAAGGTCGGATCTTCATCCGATAGTTTATTCAGACTGTCTATGAGTTTGTCGTGATCCTGGACCCGTTTGGGCTCCACCGCCACACTGATGACCGGTTCATTAAACTGAATGGTCTCCAGCAATATGGGCTGATCTTCAATACACAGGGTGTCTCCGGTGGTGGTCAGCTTGAGACCCATGGCCGCGACGATATCCCCGGCCGAGGCTTCATCAATGCGCTCTCGTTTGTTGGAATGCATTTTCAGAAGGCGGGCCGTCTTTTCCTTTATGTTTTTGCCCGGATTGTAAACCTGATCCCCGGCCTTGACCGTGCCGGAATAGACCCGCATATAGGTCATCTTTCGACCCTGATCCATGCTCACCTTAAAGGCCAGGGCCGCGAAAGGCCCTTTGGCCTTGGGCGGACGGGTCTCCACTTTGCCTGAAATAGGATTTTTGCCTTCCACCGGGGGGACATCCACGGGTGCAGGGAGAAAATCGACAATCCCATCCAGGAGAGGCTGTATGCCCTTGTTTCGTAAGGCTGCCCCACAATAGACGGGCACCAGTTGCAGGTTGATGGTGGCCTTGCGGATGGCCTTTTTCAACTCAGAGGTGGGAATCTCCTCTTCAGAGAGATATTTCTCCATGATGGCATCGTCTGTCTCAGCCACGGTTTCCAGAAGCACCTCCCGGTGCCGCACCGTTTCCTCCATCAGCGTATCGGGTATAGGCGCCTCCGCATATTGGGCGCCGAACATGTCTTCTTCCCACACAATGGCCTTCATCTCGAGGATATCGATAATCCCCTGGAAGTCGTCCTCCTGTCCCCAGGGGAATTGAAGCAGCAAAGGGCTGGCCCCCAGCCGTTCTTTGATCATATCTACGGCCCGGAAGAAATCGGCCCCCACACGGTCCAGTTTGTTGATGAAGGCGATTTTGGGAACCTTATACCGATCGGCCTGATGCCACACGGTCTCAGATTGCGGTTCCACGCCGCCCACCGCGCAGAACACGCCAATGGCCCCATCCAGCACACGGAGCGATCGCTCCACCTCTATGGTGAAATCCACATGACCGGGCGTATCGATGATATTAATGGCAAACCCGCGCCACATGCAGGAAGTAACCGCGGAAGTAATGGTGATTCCCCGCTCCCGCTCTTCCACCATCCAGTCCATGGTGGCTTCACCATTGTGGACTTCACCCATTTTGTGGACCCGACCCGAATAAAAGAGGACCCGTTCGGTCACTGTGGTCTTGCCCGCATCTATGTGGGCGATAATCCCAATATTCCGGGTTTTGGTCAATTGTTTGGATGTCCCTGGCATTCTAACGCCCTTTTCATTATCTATTGCTTTGACCGCGGGAATCTTAGGTCTCGGGTGAGCCTCGTTGACACCGGCGAAGAATCTAAGGTATCTTGCATGACCTGTCAAGGCATAATCAAATGTGCAAATCTCAGGTGAAGGGTGTGGTGAACCGCCAAAGGCGGGAGAGGGGGCAAAGGGGGGTGAATCTGGAAGAAGGCGCTTGGGGCAGTTCAGTGGGGGGGCGGTTAAGGGAGATGTTTCATCTGTTAAAGACCCGCTTCGGCCCCCAGCAATGGTGGCCGGCCGACACTCCCCTGGAGGTGATGGTGGGGGCCGTACTTACCCAGAACACCAATTGGAAAAACGTGGAAAAGGCCATCTTGAACCTCAAAAAAAAGGATCTTCTTTCCCTTGAGCGCCTTTATGGCCTGGCCCCTGAAGCGCTGGCACATGAAATCCGTCCCGCGGGCTACTACAATATCAAGGCCAGGCGATTGAAAAACCTGATCGGTTTTGTGATGGAGCAATATGCCGGGGATCTGGAAGCGTTGAGAAAGGCGAGGACACAGACCCTCAGGCAGGACCTGCTGTCAGTGAACGGGGTGGGTCCCGAGACCGCGGACAGTATTCTGCTGTATGCGCTCGACAGGCCTGTTTTTGTTGTGGATGCCTATACCCACCGGATACTGAGCCGGCATGCCATGGCAGATCAGGAAGAGACGTACCACGAACTGCAACAGCTGTTTATGATGCACCTGCCGGATGACTCCTCCCTGTATAATGAGTTCCACGCATTGATTGTGCAGGCAGGGAAGCATTACTGCCGCAGAACCCCCCTATGTGAAAGGTGCCCCCTCAAGACATGGGGGGATATCACCTTGGAGCCGGATGCGCGGTAAGCCTCCACCACTTTGGGTCCCGGGTCCTTCATCATGGGATACGATTCGGTCAACAAAACCTTTAATCATGATTTTCATGGAGGTGTGTCCTCTGATTTGGGATGTTCAGGGACAAAATATTGTCACAGCTGTCCAGGGAAGGCAATCCCAAAATCAGGACCGAGGTCAAGCACCACAGGCGGATTTTCCGCTTGAAGTGTTATGTCGATTGTGACATATTTACTTGGCGGTTTGGCGCACCATCCCCAACCGGAGATACCCCCAGTGGGGCCTGCCCTGGATTCAGGGCGATCCATGGGGCGTAAGTATTTCATATAAAAATAAGTTGATGGGTAAATGGAAGCGTTTTTTGAAGTAAAAAGGCCGGATGAGGTCTTTGAACTCATTCAGGGATTCCAGCCGGTGGGTGAGGAGACCATCCCCATGGACAGCGGCCTGGGTCGGGTGTTGAGCCGGGACCTGACCGCCTTGGAAGATCTGCCCCCCTTTTTGAGGTCCACCATGGATGGCTACGCAGTAAAGGCAAAGGCCACCTTCGGCGCTACCGAGAGTCTCCCTGCCCTTTTTGAGATAATCCAAGAGGTGAAAATGGGAACCGCCAGCCCGTGGGTTCTGAGCGAAGGCCAGGCCGCCAAAATCCCCACCGGAGGCATGCTCCCGGAAGGGGCGGACAGTGTGGTGATGGTGGAATACTGCGACCTTCTCGATGAGCATACCCTGGAGGTGAGCCGGTCCGTATCTCCTTTGGAAAATGTCATACAACCCGGAGATGATTTGAAAAAGGGGAATGTCTTTCTGAACCAGGGACATCGTCTGCGGCCCCAGGATCTGGGGGCTATGGCCGGGCTGGGGATTCTAAATGTGCCGGTTTTTCAAAGACCGCGGGTGGCCCTCATATCCACGGGAGATGAAATCGTCCCCCCGGAGCAACCCCCCGGGCCGGGACAGGTGAGGGACATCAACCGGTATACGTTGGCCGCCCTGTGTCGCAGGCTTGGCGCCATCCCTGTTCACATGGGGATATGCGCGGACCGATTCCAGGACCTCAAAGAGAACGTGGAGACGGCCCTCCAAAAGGCGGACACCCTTTGGATATCAGGGGGCAGCTCGGTGGGGACCCGGGACCTGACCTTGAAGGTTTTTGAGACCCTTCCCGATTTTAAACTCCTGGTACACGGCATATCCATCAGTCCGGGCAAACCCACCATCATCGGTCTGGCCGGATCTCAGCCCGTCATCGGCCTGCCCGGGCATGTGGCATCCGCCCTGGTGATCGCCGAGGTATTTATGACCCGACTCATCTCCAGGCTGGGGGGGGAGGAGAACCGGAAAGGCGCTTTGGGCAGGACTGTGGAGGCCCAATTGAGCCGGAATATTGAGTCCGCCAGCGGGCGGGAGGATTATGTTCGGGTCAGGTTGACCCGGGAGCAGGGGAAACTGATCGCTGACCCCATATTTGGTAAATCCGGTCTTATCTCCACTCTGGTGGAGGCCGACGGGCTGCTCAGGATCCATATGAACACCGAAG
>JAWLET010000069.1:0-10704 GCA_041685955.1 Desulfobacteraceae bacterium
TGAATCCTTCCATTATAACGCTCCTTCGAGTAGTGCTTCCACTTTACTGATGATCTGATCATCTTCATACCAGTTGAGTTCTATGGCCTTGGCCGGACATTCGGAGGCACAAATCCCGCACCCGTGACACAGGGCCTCGTCGATCTCACTGACCCCGTGTTCGTTGATCCGGGGCACGCCATAGGGACAGACCCGCACACAGATCAGACAAGCCGCACACCGATCCGGATCCACCTTCGCGGTCACCGCGGAAAGACGGATCTCGTCCTGGGAGAGAAAGGTCCCGGCCCGGGAGGCTGCGGCCAGGGCCTGGGCCACTGCCTCGGAGATGAGTTTGGGTCCGTGCGCAGTACCGCACAGAAAGATGCCCTCATTGGCCAGGTCCACGGGTCTTAACTTGACATGGGCCTCCATGAAATAATGGTCTTCGTTTCTGGGAAGCTTGAGAATGGATGCCAGTTCATCCGTATCTCCGGCCACCATGCCCGCACTGAGGACCAGCCGGTCCGCACCGACCTGAATGTCCCGGCCCAGCACATGATCCTTAAACGTGACCTGAATGCCGTCATCCGCCGTCGCTACCCGGGGCGGGTCCTCCTGCGCATACCGGCAGAATATGATGCCCTGGCGTCTGGCCTCCGTATAATAGTCTTCCAACAGTCCGTACATGCGCATGTCCCGATACAGGATATACACCTCCGCATCCGGGTTCAGGGCCTTGATATGCAGGGCGTTTTTGACCGCGCTCTGGCAGCAGATACGCGAACAGTTGGGATGTTCATCGTTGCGGGATCCCACGCACTGAATCATGATCACCCGGCTCAAATCATCGGCCCCCTTCACTTCCAGTCGTTTGCCCAGGGCCAGCTGAGTCATGACCCGGGGATCCTCGCCGTAGAGATATTCCTTGGGGGTATATTCTTTGGCCCCGGTGGCCAGGATGACCACCCCGTGATCCAGTTTCCGTTCATACATGCCCGGGCCCACCATGACCTCGGTGGTGAAATTGCCCTTGAACCCGGAAAATCCCACAATCAGGGCATGGGTGAGGACCTCCACCCGGGGGTGATTCGTGATCCTTTCCACCAGCTCGAGGACATATTTCTGAATATCCGCCCCTTCGATGGTGGTGGTCAGCTCCCGGCTCAGACCGCCCAACTGGCCCTCTTTTTCCACAATCACCACATCGAAGTCCTGATCCGCCAGACCGAAGGCTGCACTCATGCCGGCGATTCCCCCGCCGATCACCAGGGCCCGCTTATTGACCCGAATGGTCTTCTCGCTGAGGGGTTTCAAAAGCCCGGCCCTGGCCACGGCCATGCGCACCAGATCTTTGGCCTTGATGGTGGCTCTTTCGGGGTTATCCGTATGCACCCAGGAATCCTGGTCCCGGATGTTGGCCATTTCAAAGAGATATTTATTGAGACCACAGGCCTGGAGGGTCTCCTGGAACAACGGCTCGTGGGTCCGGGGCGAACATGACGCCACTACGATCCGATTGAGATTATTTTCCTTAATGACCTCCTTGATCTTATCCTGGGTATCCTGGGAACACGTGAACAGGTTCTGGTCCGCCAGTTCCACAAAGGGAAGTGTGGCAGCATATTCGGTCACGGCAGGGACATCCACCACTCCGCCGATATTGATGCCGCAGTTGCACACAAATACACCGATCCGGGGCGCCTCTCCGGTCACATCCAGTTCAGGCGGCATTTCCAAGACCTGGGTGTCTTGTCCCCTGGCATCGGAAAGGGCCCTGCCCGCAGCGCAGGCGGCAGCACCGGCCTCGGTTACGGACGCAGGGATATCCTTGGGACCCTTAAAAATCCCACAGGCATACACTCCCGGCCTGGAGGTGCTGACCGGGGTAAAGGGATGGGTGGCGGCGAACCGGTATTGGTCCAGGTCCAGTCCCAGACGGCTGCCCAGGTCACCGGTCTCCTGGCTCACCTGTAACCCCACGGACAGAACCACCATGTCAAATACCTCTTCATGGATGGTCCCGGTTTCATCCGAATAGCCGATTTGAAGGTCATCGGTGCCGGGTATGGGATCAATGGTATGCACCCTGGAGCGCACAAATCGTACCCCGTGCTCATCTTTGGCCCGGTTGTAGTATAACTCATAGTCCTTGCCAAAGGTCCGCATATCCATGAAGAAAACGGCCGCATCCAACTCCTTGTGGCTGTGATCCTTGGCAATGACCGCTTCCTTGACCGCATACATGCAACACATGGACGAGCAGTAGCCGTTGCCGCAGTTGTGGGTATCCCTGGATCCCACGCACTGGAGCCACGCAATTTTCGAAGGTTCCTTTTCATCAGAGGGACGCACCATACGCCCCATGGTGGGGCCCGAGGCACTCAGAATCCGTTCAAATTCCAGACTGGTCAGCACGTTGGGATGACTGTGATGGTGATACATATCCTCCAGGGGTTGGGTATCGAACACCTCGGTCCCCGGGCAGAGGATCACCGAGCCCACGGTGACCTCACGCTGGGTCACCTGTTGATCGTGAACCACCGCTTCGGCCAGGCACGCCTTTACACACTGATAGCACTCGGAGCATATACCGCATTTGAGGCACCGCTCGGCCTCTTTAAGGGCCTCGTCCTCATTGAACCCCAGGACGATTTCCTGGAAATTGCCGGTACGTTCCTCCGGGGCCAACCGCCGCATGGCGGTCCTGGGCATGAAGGGCTCCGCCTCAATCTCCGGTTTTTCATAGGACCAGTCCCGGTCCCGTCCTGCTTTCAGGTCCTGGCCTTGCAGATAGCGATCAATGCTCAGGGCCGCCTCTTTGCCGCACTCGACCGCCTCCACCACCGATCTGGGACCATAGAACACGTCTCCACCTGCAAACACCCCCTCAAGGGGTGTCTCCAAGGTCACCGGATCCGCCTCCAGGCCGCCCCGTGCGGTGACGGGAACTCCGTCTTTTTCTATAAAAGAGAGATCTGCGGCCTGACCAATGGCCACAATCACCGTATCCGCATCCATTGAGGTCAAATCGGCCTCATCATAGCAGGGTCGAAAGGCGCCGGTGTCGTCAAAGACCGCAGTACACCGTTTGAATTCCACACCCTTGAGCCTGCCGTTCTGATCCACAAACCGCTTCGGCCCCAGGCTGTTGACGATCTGAACGCCTTCCTCCAGCGCGTCCTGAATTTCGTGCTCCCAGGCAGGCATCTCCTCCCGCTTCTCCAGGCACACCAGGGAAACGTCTTTTGCCCCCTTTCTGAGGGCGGTCAGGGCCACATCCACGGCCACATTGCCCCCGCCCACCACGATCACCCGATCTCCTACACTGACCTCATGGCCCAGGGCCACATCCCGCAGGAAATCCACCCCTTTGAGGACCCCCGGAAGGTCTTCCCCTTCCACATTCAATTTTCGGCTCAGATGAAGGCCGGTGCCCAGAAACACGGCTTCAAATCCGTCCTTTTTGAGCGACTCCAGGGTAAAATCCGTTCCCAGGGCCATCTGGGTCTGAATGTCCACCCCCATGGCTTCAATCACCCCGATCTCCTGGGCCAGGATATTGCGGGGCAGCCGGTAGGCGGGGATGCCCACGGCCATCATGCCCCCGGCCACCGGGAGTTTTTCAAACACCGTGACTTGATACCCCTTTAACCTCAGAAAATAGGCCGCGGCCAGGCCGGCCGGGCCTGCACCCACCACCGCCACCTTTTTGTCCATGGTTTCCGGGATTTCAGGGACATAGGGTTCACCCTGGGATAGATCCAGATCCGCGAAAAACCGGTGCAGGTACTGAATGCTTAAGGGCTCATCCGCGTCGCCCCGGGTGCAGATCCCTTCGCAGGGATGATGGCAGACCCGACCGCAGACGGCGGGAAAGGGGTGGGCCTCCTTGAACAGGGCCAGGGCCTCCTGGTATTTTCCTTCCCGCATCAGGGCAATAAAGCCCTGCACGCTTACGTGGGCCGGACAGGTGGCCTTGCAGGGGGCAGTGCCCCGCTTGGTAATGGCATAGGCCCCGGGCATGGCCTGGGCATACTGTTTATATATCGCCTTTCGGGTGGAGAGCCCCTCATTGTATTCATCCGCCACCTCCATGGGACAGACCTCGGTGCACTCCCCGCAGCTTGTACACTTGGATACATCGATATAGCGGGGTTGCTGCACCAGACGGGCCTTGAAAAGCCCTTCTTCTCCCTCCAGATCCTGCAGTTCAGTGCGGGTGATGAGCTCGATGTTCAAATGCCGGCCGACCTCGACCAGTTTAGGCGAGATCACTCACATGGCACAGTCATTGGTGGGGAAGGTCTTGTCTAATTGGGACATGAGCCCACCAATGGCCGATGATTTTTCCACCAGATACACGTAAAACCCGGAATTTGCCAGATCCAGCGCCGACTGCATGCCGGCGATACCGCCGCCCACCACCATTACCGAGCCTGACAGGGGTTTTGTCTTGTCATTGGACATGATCATTTTCCTTTCTCACAGCTTGGCCGCATCCAGAAGCTGGGGAAGTTTGGCCTCCCAGCCTACGGTTGAAATCATCACCCCGGGCATTCCCATCTCCCGGAGACCGGTAATGAGTTCGGCAGCCGTATGCATACACTGTTTCACCTTATCAGGGGCCTTCTGAATGTCCCTGATCAATTGGGTTGGAATGGATATGTGGTTGATATTTCTGTCAATATACCGGGCCATACCGGCCGATTTCAGTAAAAGAACCGTGGGGATTACCGCCACTTTTTCCGTGTCTATCCTTTTTGTGAACTGCTGAAACCGGTGCAGATCGAATACCGGCGTGGTCACCACAAACCTGATCCCCTTTTCCACCATTCTATCTAGGCTTTCCAAGGCGATGTCCAGGGCCCCTCCCATGGCTCCCGCATTGATGGTGGCCCCCAGAAAAAAATCCGATCGACCCTCCAGGGCGATCCCCGCCATGTCTTTTCCGGCCTGAAAAGCGTCGATGATGTCCAGCAGCTGCATCACATCCACATCATAGACCTCCCTGGCCTGGGGATGATCGCCATACCGGATATCTTCTCCGGGCACCACCATCATACTGGAGATGCCCAAAGCAGAGGCGGCCAGGATGTCCGCCTGAAGCGCCAGGCGGTTTCTGTCCCTGCAGCAGGCCTGCAGAATGGTGTCAATTCCATGGGCCTGGAGAAAGGCACATCCGCCCAGAGAACTCGCCTTCATCACCGCATTGGCCATCTCCGGGACCACCAGGGCATCCACCCGTCCTTTCACCCGGTTGACATTCTCCAAGAAGCGGGAAAAATCCGGGCCTTTTGGCGGGTCGAATTCCCCCAGGACCACGAATTTTCCAGCATCGATCTTTTCCTTTACATGCATATGCTAAGCCTCCAAATTAATCGGATAATCCATTGACAGCATTGGATATGGCCACCTGGAGATCCTCCATACCAAAGGAATTGATGTGGTAGTAAAAAATCCGCTGTCTACGGATTTCACTTTCCAGTTCAGGGGTGTTGCTTTCTGCACATATGATCAGGGGCAGGTCTCCCTTCATCCCTTTGATCACAGAAAGGAACCCGTAATCTTCCTCCAGCAGAGCCGCATCAAGTACCAGCACATCCACCGGTTCCTCTTGGAGCATGAGAAGCATTTCTCTCAGATTACCCGCCTTCAAATACACATAGCTTTTGTATGTTGAAAACTCCCTCAGATGGGAAGAAAGCGCGTTTTCTGGTTCGGCTACAAGGATGGTCTTGTCAGTCTGCATATTCCGGATCGGTGGATTTCGGGTTTTCTTCAGTTCACGGACGTCGGAGACGGCCGGCCCACGCCGTTCACTTCCTGTCCACGATCTAAGATCAATGGATGGGGACAAATAGAAGCAATCTCTGTGCCTGTAAGAAAACTTCGACATTTATAATGATAATTCAGTAAGATACATAAGCGAATGACTCACGGGCCAAAATCGATCCTTTTGGGGCGTTTTGTATCATCTAAGGAAAGTATATGAGCTAACTCCCCATTATCACTTTGGAATTTTTGAACAGGGAAAAATCTGGTCCTATGTTACAAAATTACCCATTTTTCTTCATGAAGCTGAAAACAGGGGCGCAATTCATTATTTACCTACGGCTCAAATTCATTTATGCTGTATTCAAAGGGTTACAGTTCAATGAGTCCAACAAAATCCTCGGATCTTCGAGTCGGAAAATGAAAACGCGCTTTTTGTATTTCATCACCATTCTCATGCTCTCAGGGTGCGCCCAACTGGATTTTGCAGGGGAAATATTCCCCGTACCCAAAAGGTAAAAAACACTACACTATGAATGCCGTTCAGGATACACTGGGGTCCTGAATAAAAATCCTGCAAACCCTCAATGAAGACCCGGCACATGACCAAAGCATACGTCCATCAGTTGAATACAGAATTTCATTCCATTTCAGGGAAGTACGTATTGGAAAAAGAATTCAGTATGAGGGTGGACGGCAAACCGGTTCTGTGTGTGGTCGGAAATGCCGTCGTGGACTCATCGTGCTGTGGTTTGGGAGGGTGCCGGTATGCCCTTGTGCCCGGATATGTGGAAAGGTTTAAGACACGAAAAAACGATGATGGCTTGTGGCTTTCAGAAGTGGCGCCTATTGTGGTTCCACAAGCCCGTAAACAGATCGCCCGGCTCATTAAACAGAAAGAATGGGTTAACCAGGTGCAGTTCTGGGATTGAAGTGATGTAAAATGCAGCTTCTGCATGTGTACGAAGGGAGGATGAGACAGCATGAAAGGGATTATTGACTACGGGGTGTATTTACCCTATTACCGGCTGAAACGGGAGACCATTTTCAGGGCCATGGGCTGGTTCAATCCCGCTACAGCAGGCATGGCCAAAGGAGAAAAGACCATCGCAAATTACGATGAAGACAGCCTTACC
This sequence comes from Desulfobacteraceae bacterium, assembly GCA_041685955.1. Classification (GTDB taxonomy): domain Bacteria; phylum Desulfobacterota; class DSM-4660; order Desulfatiglandales; family Desulfatiglandaceae; genus JAIPDZ01. The sequence goes on from JAWLET010000069.1 coordinate 6,891, forward strand.
ATGGCTGTTGCTGCGGGCATCGATTGTTTGACGAATATGAAAAGAGAAAGGATTGATGCGCTTCATTTGGCCTCCACCACCCTGCCCTATAAAGAAAGGGGTAATGCATCCATTGCCGGTGCAGCCCTGAATCTTTCGCCCCATACCCGGACCGCTGATTTTACCGGATGTTTGAAATCGGGCACCACCGCCCTTATTTCAGCCCTGACTGCACTGGAGGGAGAAACCACCCTGGTCTGTGTGTCGGACAGTCGTCTGGGGAAGGCCGGCGGGGCCCAGGAACAACTGTTCGGAGACGGAGGGGCCGCCGTTGCCGTAGGCAATGAAGGGGTCATTGCCCGGCTGATGGGACATTATTCGGTCTCCTACGATTTTCCGGATCAAAGACGGATGGATGGGGATCGATATGTCCGGGGCTGGGAAGAAAGATGGATTCGGGATGCCGGCTATTTCAAAATGATCCCGGACGCGATTCAGGGCGTACTAAACCAGTGCGGCCTGGGGATAAATGATTTGGCAAAGGTGGTGTATGCACCTTTGGGTATGAAAGATCACATGGCCATGGCCAAGCGCCTGGGCTTGAAAAGCCAACAGATTCAGCCGGCTTTGATGGACTCCGTGGGAAATACCGGATCGGCCCATCCGCTGCTGATGCTGATCGGGGCCCTGGAAACGTCCCGGCCCGGGGATAAGATCCTGGCGGTTAGTTTTGGGAGTGGCAGCGATGCGCTTCTGTTTGAAGTCACCGACGAGATCACCGCGTTTCAGTCCAAAAATAAACTGAACACCAATCTGGAGTATAAAGGGGAACTGGAAAACTATACCCAATACCTCTCTTTCAAGGGCATGCTGCCCAAAGAGCTGGGCATACGGGGTGAAGAGGTGGCCCCCACCAGTCTTTCTCTGTACTGGCGGGAGCAGAATGCGGTCCTGAGGCTGGTGGGCGCCAGATGCAAGGCCTGCGGCACCCCCCAGTTCCCAAAGGACCCGGTGTGTATCAATCCCGAGTGTGACGCCCTGGATCAAATGGAGGATTACCCCTTTTCCGATAAGACCGGTATGCTATTCACCTATACTGCGGACCATCTGGCCTATTCGGAAGACCCCCCGGCCCTTTACGGCATCGTAGATTTTGAAGGGGGAGGGAGATACTGGTTTGATATTACGGATTGCCGGCTGGAATCACTAAAGGTGGGGAAGCCCGTGCAGATGACCTTCAGGCGGCGATATCTGGACCAGGGCCGCAGTGTGGCCGGCTATTTCTGGAAGGCCATGCCTTTTAAGGGATGAACCTTGAACCCTGAACCTGTGAGGGAGAGAAAACCAATGGCAGAAGGTATAAGAAACAAGGTGGCCATCATCGGCATGGGGTGTACCCGGTTTGGAGAGCATTGGGATCGGAGCGCTGAATCCCTGGCTGCTGAGGCCTTTGAAGAGGCCATAGGGGATGCGGGGATCGACAAAAAGGATATTCATGCGGCCTGGCTTTCCACCTGTTTTGATGAGGGGAATGTGGGGAAGAGCGCCATACCGCTTGCCGCGGCCCTCAAACTGCCCTACATCCCCGTAACCAGAGTGGAAAACCTGTGTGCCAGCGGCACCGATGCGGTCAGAGGGGCCTGCTATGCGGTGGCCTCCGGGGCCTGTGACGTGGCCCTGGCCGTGGGGGTGGAAAAGCTCAAGGACATCGGCTACGGCGGGCTGCCGGATTTCAGCCAGCTTAGGGGCATCTACAACCGGCAGATATTTCCCAACCAGACCGCTCCGGGACAATTCGCCATGCTGGCCAACAAATATTTTAATCGCTACGGTCTCTCCCGGGAGGAGGGCAAACGGACCATTGCCAAGATCTCCGCCAAGAGCCATGCCAATGGCGCCATGAACCCCAAGGCCCATCTCAGAAGAGAGGTGGATGTGGACACCATTATGAATGCGCCCATGATTGCCGATCCTCTGGGGCTGTTCGATTGCTGCGGGGTGACCGAGGGGGCCGCGGCCGCCATTGTGGTGAGAGCGGACCGGGCCAGGGACTTCCGTCCGGATCCCCTGTATGTCAAGGCCCTTCAAATCGCGGTCAGCCCGGAAGAGGAATTCAGGTTTCAGCAATGGGACGGCACCCATGTGGAGACCACCTATCGGTGCGGCCAAAGGGCCTACCAGGAGGCCGGCATTAAAGCCCCCAGGGAAGAGCTGAGCATGATGGAGGTGCACGATTGTTTTTCCATCACCGAACTGGTCACCTATGAGGACTTGCAGATCTCACCCCGGGGACAGGCCAAACAGGATATTGATGAGGGCTTTTTTGATCTAAACGGTAAAATCCCGTGCCAGAGCGACGGCGGATTAAAGAGTTTCGGGCATCCCATCGGCGCTTCGGGCATCCGGATGATCTATGAGGTCTATAATCAGCTTCAGGGAAAATGCGGGGACCGGCAGATCAAAGACCCCCGGCTGGGCCTCACTCATAATCTCGGGGGATTTCCGGCCAACTGTGTGATCGGCATGACCATCTGGGGGAATGAATTGTAAGGCCCGCCAGCCGCTTTTTTTCCACACCATGACCCGCATGGATATTTTGTATATATTCCTACAAAACCTGTCCAACAGCGGCCGTTAATCGTACAGGTCCAAATCGAATCGGACCCGCTGAAATCGCTTAATCGATGGTCCACGAGGCACTCGAGGATTTTTTTGTATACTCCTGTACAAACAATAAGCGGTCTTATTGACAGTCCGGGGCCTTGAAAATGCTCGGCGAGCGCATTCCCCGCTGCTTGTCGGAGCGAAGCGTAAATCCCGACCTGTCGGGGCTACAGGGTTCTTCAATGTCCATCCTATGTGATCGCTGCGCCGCGTTCAACCGGCTATGGAAAAAGGACCCACCGCTTGCCTCCCTGTCCATAACGTGATATCTTTACATCCAGTAATATTTCAAGGTCCGGGCACGGCGAACCGACTACCACATTTACCCGTATGAGCGGAGGAGCTGACCTATGTCATCCATTAAACGCATTTCCTTGATAGGGACCGGGGCCATGGGCGCCTTTTATGCCAGCAAACTGTTCGACATGGATCCCCGGTGCATATCGCTTATTGCGGACGGCGAACGCTGTGAGCGCTTAAGGAAGAAGGGGTTTTTCGTCAATGACAGGCATTATGTGCTGCCGGTGGTCAGGCCGGATGATCAATCCGCCCCTCCGGACCTCATCATGGTGGCTGTAAAACACTACCATCTGCCAAAGGCCATCCGGGATATAAAAAACAGCATAGGCCATAACACCATTCTCCTGTCTGTGATGAACGGCATAGACAGTGAGGAGCGGCTCGGCGCCGCCTATGGCATGGAAAAGGTATTGTATGCAGTGGCAGTGGGCATTGATGCGCTCAGGGAGGATAATCGTCTCACCTATACCACCCAGGGCCGGCTGTTCTTCGGCGAGGCGGAAAACCGGGTTATCTCAGAGCGGGTCAAGGCGATTCAAGCCCTCTTTGACCGGGCCGGCATTACCTATGAGACCCCTGTGGACATGATCCGGGTCCTGTGGTGGAAGTTCATGATCAATGTGGGAATCAATCAGGCCTCAGCCGTCCTGAGGGCGCCCTATTCCGAATTCCAGACATCGCAGGAGGCAAAGGACCTCATGGAATCGGCCATGAGGGAGGTCATAACCATTGCCCGGAAGGCAAAGGTGGATCTCACTGAAAAGGATATTGAAGACTGGTATTCGGTCTTATCCAATCTGTCCCCGCAGGGGAAGACCTCCATGCTCCAGGATGTGGAGGCCGGACGGAAAACCGAGGCGGACATGCTGGC
>JAWLET010000070.1:0-10671 GCA_041685955.1 Desulfobacteraceae bacterium
ACCTCGGGACCTGGTTTCAGCCTGATGATGGAAAACCTGGGGTTAGCCGTGTGCACGGAAACCCCCTGTGTGCTGGTAAACGTCCAACGGGCAGGCCCTTCCACAGGACTGCCCACTCAAGGGGCACAGGGAGATATGATGCAGGCAAGATGGGGCTCCCACGGGCACTACGAGATTATTGCCTTGGCCCCGGCGTCCCCCCAGGAAATATTTTACCAGACCATTGAGGCCTTTAACCTGAGTGAGACCTACCGGATTCCGGTGCTGGTGATGACCGATGAGATGGTGGGTCACTTGAGCGAACGGGTGGTGATCCCTGAGGCCAAGGCCATCCAGACCGTGAGCCGTGTCAGGGCCAGGGGAAAGAAGGATACGTTTAAGCCCTACAAACCGGGCCCCAACCGGGTGGCGCCCATGGCCATTGCCGGGGAAGGCTACAACATCCATGTGACCGGGTTGACCCATGACCAGAAAGGGTATCCGGTGATGACGGTTGAGGCCCAGGAAGAGATGATGCATCGGTTGATGGGAAAGGTGCAAGACAACCTGGACAGGATTATCCATACCGAATCCTATCGGTTGGACGATGCCGACATGGTCATTGTGTCCTACGGGGTCTCCACGCGCACCAGCCTGGCTGCGGTGGACGAGGCCCGGGACCAGGGGATCAAGGTCGGTCTTTTCCGGTTGATCACGGTCTGGCCGTTCCCTGAAGAACAGATACGGAAACTCGCCGGCCGGGTTAAGGCCTTTGTTACGGTGGAGATCAATCTGGGTCAGATCCATCTCGAAGTGGAGCGGTGTGTCTGTGGTCAGGCCCCGGTTTTTCTGGTGGGTCACCCGGGAGGGACCATTATACCGCCGGACCAGGTGGTGGAAGCCTTGAAAGAGATTCAGTGACCTAAAGGCGGTTTTAATCTTCAGTAGGATCAGGGAGAGGGATGAACCAGAGCAAAAAGCCGTTGAAGCATCCATTAGACCATCTCTTACGCACGGACCGGATTCCTCACATCTGGTGCCCGGGCTGTGGCATCGGCACTGCATTTTCCTCTTGTCTGAGAGCCATGCAAGAGAGCGGTATCGATCTTTTGAAAACGGTCATGGTCTCCGGGATCGGTTGTTCGGGCAGGGGCGCCGGATATGTGAAGCTGGACTCCTATCATACCACCCACGGCAGGGCCATTCCGTTCGCCACAGGAATGAAGCTGGCCAACCCTGAACTGAACGTAGTGGTCTTCAGCGGGGACGGCGATCTGTTCGCCATCGGCGGAAATCATTTTATCCATGGGGCCCGGCGAAACGTGGACCTTACCGTGGTGTGCGTCAACAATTTTAATTACGGCATGACCGGCGGTCAGGTGGCCGCCACTACTCCCCATGCCGTAAAAACCACCACCACGCCCGTAGGCAATCCGGAAAGCCCCTTTAATCTACCCCTTCTGGCCTATGCATCCGGGGCTACCTATGTGGCGAGATGGACCATCCTGCACACCCGTGATCTGACTGAATCCATTGAGGCGGCCATCTTGAACCGGGGATTCTCCTTTGTTGAGGTCCTTTCGCCCTGTCCCATCAATTACGGCCGACGGAACAAAGAAAAGGCACTGGACACGCTGAAAATCTATCAGGATCGAAGTATCATCAAAAATGATGCCCATCCCACAGAACTGGAAATCGATTTTGGCAAGCGGATTATCTTAGGGAAGTTTCTTCAGGTGGAAAGGCCCACCTGTGTCGACAATTACGACAACACCTGCCGGCCCAAGGAATTGCTGGAGGAAGAGAAGGCTGCATAGATAAGGCGCCTTTTTTATTTGTGATGGGTAGGTTGCAAGGCATATCAGAGGATTTTATTGTCTCCTGATTTACAAGAGCTGGAGCCATGAGCGAAAAAGATGTGGGCACATTAAAAAAGGAGGTTACGCTTACCGGCTTTGGTGGACAGGGGATCATTCTGGCCGGCCGTATCTTGGGATCTGCTGCGGTTATCGGCGACCACCGCAACAGCACCCTGGTTCAAGCCTATGGTCCTGAGGCCAGGGGCGGGGCCTGCAGTGCCCAGGTGGTCATCTCCGACGGAGCCATTCACTATCCCTATATCAGACAACCCGATATCCTGGTGTGCCTCTCTCAAGCCGGGTATGACAAGTTTATCGGTCAACTGAAGGCAGGTGGGACTCTGCTCATCGATCAGGACCTGGTGAAACCCCATGATGCACCGGTGGAGGCCTTCTCCATACCGTCCACCCGCATGGCCGAAGAACTGGGACGGACCATGATGGCCAATATTATCATGATCGGTTTTCTATCCGCCATGACCGGCGTGGTCTCTGTGGATTCCGCACGCGATACCGTGACCAAATCCGTCCCCAAGGGAACCGAAGAGATGAACACCAAAGCGTTTAACAAGGGCTGTGATTATGGCCTGGCCATCCTCAAGGGACGGGAGAAGAAGGCCGTCAGAAAGACAGGGGCCTAAGGATGGCGCGCGCAAAAGACCGTTTACACAGAGTGATCGTCATCGGCGCCACCCCGGCGGGGATTGCCGCCACCAACAAGCTGGGGGAACTGGGTATACCGGTGACCCTGGTGGATGGTGATCCAGACCTGGACCAGAAGCTGGCCGGGGAGGTGTGGCGGCTGCCTTCAGGGCTGCCGCTTAATTTCGCTCACCGCTCCGGGCTCATCAGAATTTTGAGGAACCCTTCCATTCGGTGTTTCCTGCCCGCCCGTGTGGATGCCATCAAACATACCCCCCAGGGATTCCGTGCAAAGATCCGGCAGGTGCAGACTTTTGTAGACCCGGCCCGGTGTGTGCTGTGCGGTCGTTGTGCCGAGGTTTGTCCGGTGATCACCTCTGACGGCGAGCGGGCCGTCCGGTACAAAGGAAGGCAAGCCCTGCCCGGGCGGCCGGTCATCGACAAGCGGGGACAGCCCCCATGCCAGGAGGGGTGCCCTCTGGGGGTCAATGCCCAGGCCTACATCGCTTTGACCCGTGCCGGGAGATTTAAAGAGGCCCTGGCCGTAGTCAGAAGGGACAATGTGCTCCCCGGTATCTGTGGACGGGTCTGCACTCATCCCTGCGAGGGGGAATGCAGGCGCGGGGAATTGGATGACCCCATCGCCATCCGGGACATCAAGCGGTTTCTGGCCGACTATGAGCGCAATCATCCCCACGAGGCTATACAAGGCGCACGGCTTGACACTGCCCAAGCCACCCCTGCTGAAACAGATTCTGCACCGGGCCTCCATCAGACGGTGGCCGTGATCGGTTCCGGTCCGGCCGGGCTTGCAGCCGCGTCCGAGCTGGCCCGGTTGGGGTACGGGGTAACCGTATATGAAAAGGAGGCCAAGGCAGGCGGTTTTCTGCGCTATGCCATCGGTCCCCACCGGTTGCCCAGGGATATTTTGGATCGGGAACTGGACTATATAGAACGCTTGGGTGTGCAATTTAAGACCTCCAGTCCGGTGGACCTTTCAGAGATTTTAAACGGATTTAAAACCGATGTGGATGCCGTGGTCCTCACCACGGGGGCCTGGACCGACCGGAAATTGGGGGTAAAGGGAGAGGATCTGGACGGGGTCGAAGGATGCATCTCGGTCCTGAACCGCCTTTACCGGGACGATGGGGAAGAAAAGGAGGGTGAATCGGACGCTGCACGCCCATATGCCGGTAAAACCATTGCCGTGATCGGAGACGGCAACGCCGCCTTTGACCTGGCACGTGTTCTCAGGCGTGTGGGCGCCCAGGTGACCATTCTGTCCTGGTTTCCCGAGGATCTCATCCCCGCAGACCCGGAAGAGGTCCGGGGGGCCAGGGAGGAAGGCATTGCCATTGAAGACCGTGTTCAGGTGGTCGCCTTCGAGGGACAGAATCATAGACTAACCCACCTGTTGTGTAAACCCACCCAGCCCGGCCCACCGGATGCGACCGGGGTCCCCTGGCCGGTCATGGTTGAGGGGGCTGAATCGTTCAGCCTCCCCTTTGATCAAGCCATTGTGGCCATTGGCCAGATGGGATCACTTACCGGTAAAAACACGGCAGGTGAAAACGATTCCCTGAAGGTGACGGCCAGCGGGTTGGTGGCGGTGGATGAGACCGCTCATACCGGAGTTCAAAGGATCTATGCTGCGGGTGACGGGGCTACAGGTCCCTCGTCCGTGGTCCAGGCCATGTTCAGCGGAAAGGCGGCGGCCCGCGCCGTGCATATGGATCTCAGCGGGAAGCCCTGGCCGGATCCGGAGAGTCTGAGACCCCAAGACAGGGATTTCCCGGAGATTCCGGAAGATATCCCTTCCCTGGCCCGTGCCATTATGCCGGAGCGACAACCCGGGGCCAGAAAAGACAATTTTACAGAAGTGGCCTTGGGGCTGAACGAAACCCAGGTCATATTTGAGTCTGAACGGTGCCTTCAGTGCGGCGTCTGTTCCGAATGCCTCTTGTGTACGGAAGCATGCGAAGCCATCGGGGCCATTGATCACGCTGAAAGGGAAACGACCGTTGTGGAGCATGCGGGCGTGCTTATTATTGCCGATCCGGAAGCGGCCCCGCCCATCAAGGGAGAAGATGTGATCCGGGCCTATGGCCCCAAGGCCGCCAAATCCAATGTGAATGCCATGATCACCCGTGGGTTTGCAGCAGTGGCCAATGCCATGCTTCTGTTGCGGGGAACTTCTCAGGGCCTGAGAGGTCGGGGCATCTCCTTTATGCCGCCCGATCCCGAACTGTCTCCTGACATCCGTATGGGGGTCTTTGTGTGCCAGTGCAACCAGTCCTTCGGCTGGCTTGAAGAGATGGACCGGTATGTGAAAGGACTTACCCACAGAGAAGATATCGTCCATGCCGAAGTGCTCCCTGCGGCCTGTGTGCCCGAAGGGAGTGCAGGGATCCTGAGAATGATCCGGGAAAAGGGATTGACCCGGGTGGTCCTGGCCTCCTGTGTGTGTTGTCCCCTGGATTTTGTATGCAGTGCCTGCACGGATCAACGCAGCCGACTCAAGGCCGCCCTCTTTCAAGGCACCGGCGTGAGCCGGGCCATGGTGGAAACCTGCAATGTAAGGGGGGAGGTCCTGCGCCACATTCCCGGTGACCGGGAGGAGGCCGTCAAACGCTTTGCCGGCATCATCGGCCGATCCATGGACCGGGCCCGGCACCTCAAATCGCTCCCTTCACCCATGCGGACCTATAATTTCGCTACGGCTGTGATCGGGGAGTCTGAAGCGGCCATAAACAGTGCCATGACCCTGGCCTCTGCCGGGTTTGAGGTTTTCATGTTCGGGACCCGGGGAAAGCCCTTAAAGGAGAGACTGGCCCATCCCAATGTCCACTGTTTTGAAAACTCCACGGTGACCCGTTTGAGCGGTACATTGGGAGACTTTCAGGTCTTTGTGGAGACCGGGGCTTTTTCACAGGTCATGCAGGTGGGAACGGTCATCCTCGGGGAGCGATCGCGGCGGTTGATTCCCTATCTTCCCCAGGAAGGACTGAATCCAGAGATTTTAACATTTGCCATGCAGCAGCAGGGTGTGCCGGGAACGCCCTTCCTCTACCCGGGTGTTTCCCCCATTGCCGGCCTTTTTGTGGCCAGCCCCCCGGGAATGAATGTATCTCAGCGAAAAGAGGGGGCCGCGGCCGCTGCCCTTGCCGCAGCCATCATGCCCCGGGGACCCAGGCAGAGCAAGGGGTTCACCGTGGTGATCGATGAGGATCGGTGCCGCGGTTGCGGCCGATGTGTGGAGATCTGCCCGTACCGGGCCGTATCGCTGCAAGAAAATGCGGTGGACGGCTGGTACGCAGTGGTGGATGAGGCCCTGTGCAAGGGATGTGGAAATTGCATTTCCGTGTGCCCCTCCAATGCTGCGGACAGCCCGTACAGGAACCAGGGATACCTGGAACGCCTGCTGGAAGAGGTGTTGGTGGAATAAATGACAGATCTCAATATTATACTTTTCATGTGTGGCTGGGGGCCTCATGCGGCATATCAGATGCTTCAGGACAACGCTTCTCCCATACCCGAAGAGATCAAAATGGTGCGCATCCCCTGTGCCGGAAGGATCAGCAAGGCCCTGTTGATGAAATCCTTTGAGATGGGGGCCGATGGGGTGATCCTGCTGGGGTGTGAGGCAGGGTCCTGTCGCTATGGAAACGGAACCACCAATGCACAGGAGCACGTGGCAGATACCCGGGGCATCTTGGGGTTGCTGGGATTGGGGGAAGAACGGCTGAGGCTGGCCAATTTTCTGCCCGATGAATCCGGGAGGCTCCTTTCGTTCTTAAAGGATTTTGCAGAGCAGGTACGGCAATTGGGCAGGAGTCCCGTTACACCGGGCCGGGAATGGGTGCCATCAGATGAAAGTGATGAAGCCGTCTCCCGGATCGTGTCCACCCATGATGTGTATGCCTGTCAGGAGTGCGGCAAATGTTCATCCGCCTGTCCGTTGACCCTGGCAGGGAAGCCCTTTTCGCCCCGGGCCATCGCCAATGCCGTGATTGCCGGAAAGGTGAACGATCCGTCTGTGAGAAAGGATATCTGGTCCTGCCTTACCTGCGGGCTCTGCTACGATCGGTGCCCTTCGGCGGTGAATTTCTCGGCGTTTATCCGGGACCTTCGCTGTCTTCTCACCTCACGGAGCCCGGACAGGTATGCGGCCCACGGCGGCTTTTTTCATTCCCTGATGCGGACCATGACAGAGCCGGACCTTCACCCGGACCACTGGGGGTGGCTGGATGCGGATATCGAGACGGATAAACAGAGCAAGACACTTTTTTTCGGGGGATGTGCGCCCTACTTTGACATTTTTTTTCGAAAACACCTGGGCGTGAATACCTCTGCCAGCCTGGTGAGCAGTCTTCGTCTGCTCAATTTTTTTGACATTTACCCAACTCTCCTGGAACAAGAGAGGTGCTGCGGCCATGATTTGTTGTGGTCCGGGGACCGGGACAATTTCCTGAAGCTGGCCAGACTCAATCAAGAGGCCTTCCAGGATCTGGGCATCGAAGAGATCATTACGGTCTGTCCTGAATGTTACACCACCCTGCATCGCGATTACCCTGAACAGGGGATCAATCTGAATCTCAAGGTCACCCATCTATTTGATTTGTTGGAGCGGGAAATCGACAAGGGGGCGGTTGATTTCGGGAAGCTGAACCACAGGCTGACCTTTCAGGACCCCTGTAGATTGAGCCGGTTTGAAAACCGCCCCGACCTGCCGCGAAAGCTGATCAACCGATTGAGACCCATCGGCTTTACTGAAATGCAGGATAAGGGGACCAGCGCCACCTGCTGCGGCAACTGTGCCTGGATCGGGTGCGACGGGTTCAGCAAGGCCCTTCAGGTGAAACGGATTGAAGAGGCCCATGCCACTGAAAGCGATGTCCTGGTCACTGCCTGTCCCAAGTGCCAAATTCATTTAAGCTGTGCCATGGAAGACCCTTTTAGGGGCGATGATCTTAAGATGGAGATCATGGATCTCACCACGGTTTTGGCCCAGACCATCCAGTGGGAGTAGGGATCCCGTATCCCGGGGAATGAAACCGGTTTACCCACAGGCGGTGTGGATATGGATGATGGAAGACGGTTTAACCGCTTTATCGTAGTGTGAGGAAAAAAATGGAAGCAAACAGGGTCGTCCAACAAAATGAGAATCCGGATGAAAAGGTGCGCATCGGCGTGTATGTCTGCCATTGCGGGTTAAATATCGCCCAGACCGTGGACTGCGCTCAAGTGGCCAAGGCCGCCGAACAACTCAAGGACGTGGTCATTTCCAAGGATATCGGGTATGCCTGCTCAGAGCCCGGGCAGCAGGAGATGAAGGCCGATATCGTGGAGTTCGGGCTGGACCGGGTGGTGGTGGCTTCCTGTTCACCCCGGCTGCACGAACCCACCTTCAGGCAGATGATTCAATCCGTGGGACTCAATTCTTACCTCCTGGAGATGGCCAATCTGCGTGAGCAGTGCAGTTGGGTGCATATGAATGTGCCCGAGGCCGCCACGCGCAAGGCCGTCGATCTGGTCAAAATGGCGGTCTCCCGGATTCGTTTGCTTCAGCCCCTTGAAGAGGAGACCCTTCCCCTCACCAAAAAGAGCCTGGTGATCGGTGGGGGCGTGGCCGGCATACAGGCTGCCCTGGACCTGGCGGACAATGACTATGATGTGGTCCTGGTGGAAAAACAGCCCACCATCGGCGGGACCATGGCCCAGTTGGACAAGACCTTTCCCACCATGGATTGTTCCATCTGAATACTGGGTCCGAAAATGACGGATGTCGGTCGACATCCCCGGATCACGCTTCATACCTTAAGTGAGATTAAGGATGTCAAAGGATATGTGGGCAATTTTGACGTCAGTATTTTGAAACGGGCCCGTTATGTGGATGAAAATGAATGTACGGCCTGCGGCGATTGTGCCGAGGTCTGTCCGGTGATTCGACCGGATGAATTCAACCTGGGGCTCTCTTCACGGCGGGCCATTTTTTCGCCCTTCCCCCAGGCCGTCCCTTCTGCATACGTGCTGAATACCAATGAGTGCCTGGGCCACAACCCGGTGGTCTGTGGCAAATGTCTGGAGGCCTGTGACAAGGGGTGTATTGATTTCCACATGTCGGATAAAGAGATCGTGGAGCACGTAGGGTCCATTGTGGTGGCCACCGGGTTTGACGTGTATGATCCCACCGAGCTGGACGAGTATGCCTATTCCCGGTTTGAAAACGTGCTCACCAGCCTGGAGTTTGAACGGCTCATCAATGCTGGTGGGCCCACCGGAGGAGAGGTGCTCCGGCCCACGGACCGGCAGCGAGCCCGGTCCATCGGATTTGTGCAGTGTGTGGGGTCCCGTTCCGCCAAAAAGGGTGGGAATTACTGCTCCAATATCTGCTGTATGAATACCGTTAAGAGTACGCTCATGCTCAAGGAGCACTATCCGGATATGGATATCAAGGTGTTCTATATCGATATCCGCGCCTTCGGAAAAGGCTTTGAGGAACTTTACACCCGGAGCCGCAGATCGGGGGTTCATTATATCAGGGGACTGCCGGGGACCGTGGAAGAGGATCCGGACAAAGGCCTGAGCGTGGCCGTGGAAAACACAGCCACGGGCAATCTGGAAATCCACCACCTGGATATGCTGGTCCTGGCCCTTGGGCTCAAGCCCGCCGCCAGTACCCAGCGGTTGCAGGAGATGCTGGGGTTGCAACTCAACCCGGACGGCTTCTTCCTGGAAGCCCATCCCAAACTCCAGCCTGTGGACGCAGCTACCCGGGGCATTTACTACGCCGGGTGCGCCGAGGGACCCAAGGACATCAAAGAGAGCGTGACCCAGGCTTCTGCTGCTGCGGCCCGGGCCATTCGACTGATGCATAAGGGGGAGATCACCACCGAGGCCATCACCTCCATGGTGATCGAAGAGGCGTGCAAGTGCTGCGGAAAATGTGCCGAGGTCTGTCCCTATAACGCCATTACCGTGGATGTGAAAAAGAAAATTCCCGCCTCGGTCAATACGGCTGCCTGTGCCGGGTGCGGGACCTGTGCTGCGGAATGCCCTTTTGACGCCATTATTATGAACCATTTCACGGACGGTCAGATCCTCAACCAGGTGCATACCGTCCTGGAAGAAAGCACGCAAGAGAAGATACTGGTGTTTGCCTGCAACTGGTGTTCTTATGCGGGCGCGGACTACGCAGGGGTGTCCAGGCTCCAGTATCCGCCCAACGTACGGCTGATTCGGACCATGTGCTCCGGCCGGGTGGATGAAAAATTCATCTGGGACGGGTTTAGGGCCGGGGCCCCGGTCATCCTGGTGAGCGGATGTCACATCGGGGATTGCCACTATATTGATGCCAATAACTGGACGGAAAAACGGGTGAAGAAGGTCCATAAAAAGATGGCCAAGATCGGGATTCGTCCGGAACGGCTTCAGCTGGAATGGATCAGTGCGGCCGAAGGGGTGCGGTTTGCCGAGGTCATGAATGGAATGGAGAAATTGCGACAAAGCGTCACCCCGGAGGAAATCGCTGAAACCGTCCAGCTCCTCAAGGAATAATGCCGCCTTTTTGATGACGAACCCTGGAACCTGCTTTAAACCCTGTCGGAGATTCCTTCTCTAACCCCCAATCCAATTCATGTCATCCGAAAACCGTAAAGCCGTGCTCAAGGTGATGTTCAGCCCCCGCATGCTGGTGGCCCTCATTATGGGGTTTTCATGCGGGCTTCCCTTGCTCCTGACCATCAGCGTATTGCAAGCGTGGATGCAGCAGGAGGGGGTGGACCTCACGGTCATCGGATTGATGTCCCTGGTGGGTCTGCCCTATACGGTGAAGTTCTTGTGGGCCCCTTTTCTGGATCGCTATACCCTCCCATTCTTAGGTCGTCGGCGGGGGTGGCTCCTGGTGGCCCAACTGGCCCTGGTCTGTTCTATCTCAGGCCTGGGGTTTACGGATCCTGCCGATTCTCCCTGGGGCGTGGCCCTGGTAGCCTTCTGGGTCACCTTTTTCAGTGCCAGTCAGGACATTGTGGTGGATGCCTACCGGCGAGAAGACCTCACGGATACGGAGCTGGGCTTAGGATCTTCCCTTTATGTGAACGGCTACCGGGTGGGTATGCTCCTGGCCTCGGGCGGGGGATTGATCATGGCCGATCATATCCCCTTTTCCATGGTGTACCAAATCTTGGCCGCC
>JAWLET010000071.1:0-10615 GCA_041685955.1 Desulfobacteraceae bacterium
GTTCTCCACAGCCCGGGCCCGCAGAAGCAAATCCCAGTGGGACTGACGCTCGGCAGGCCAAGAGGCGATGATCACGAACAAACCACACCTATCCACCAATGGGTCCGTTCTCTGGCTCTGCAGTGACGGCGGTGTCCATGGAAAAACCGGTGGAAAACATCTCAGGAAACATGATCAGGTCCACGTCCGCATCCTTTGCCTCAGTCGCCAGTTCCCGTGCACGGGCATGATTGGCGGCCCGGTCGTGCCATACCATATTCATCTGTACTGCCGCAATTCTCATTTGAAGTACCGCCTCAGTCGTTTGATGCCTTCCTCTAATGTAGCATCCTGCTTGCAGAAACAAAACCGCACCAGGTTTCGACCTGCTCGTCTTTCATTCCAGAAACAGGAACAGGGTATGGCTGCAACCCCGGCTTTTTCCGGCAGCATCCGACAGAAGGCCACATCATCATCAAATCCCAGTGCAGTGATATCCACCAAGAGATAATAGGTCCCTTCACACGGATAAACCCTGAACCCCATATCAGACAGGGCATCTGACAACCCGTTTCGTTTTCGGGTATAATCCTGAAGCAATTGTCTGTAGTAGGTGTCTGGAAAGTCCATGGCAAATGCCATGGCCTCCTGTAACGCCGACTGGCCACAGAAAGTAATAAACTGATGACTCATCCGAACGGCCCGGGAAAGGGCCGGGGATGCGATCACGTACCCCACCTTCCATCCTGTCATGGAAAATGTCTTGGCTGTGGAAGAGATTACGAAGGCCCGTTCTTTCAGTTGCGGCAGGCCAAGAAGGGTGATATGTCGGCCCTCATATACCAGATGTTCGTAGACCTCGTCGGAGATGACATAGGCATCGTATTTTTCACATAACAGGGCGATGAACTCCAGTTCATCCCGGCTGAATACCTTGCCACACGGATTCTGCGGGTTGTTGATCACAATGGCCCGGGTTTGGGGACCGAACACCTCACGCAAACGTTCCCTGGGCAGATGGAAATCAGGAGGATTCAAGGATACATACCTGATTTTGACCCTGGCCATGGCGGCCACGGGCGGATAGCTGTCATAAACAGGCTCCAGTAGAATGACTTCATCTCCGGGTTCCAGTATGCCCCACAGGGTTGCGCACAGCCCTTCCGTGGCGCCGCAGGTGACGGTCACTTCCTCATCAGGATTTACATCTATACCGTAAAACCGTTTGACCTTGCTGGATACTGCGTGGCGAAATTGAGGGATGCCGTAGGAAAGTGCATACTGGTTGGGACCCCGAAGGATCGCCTCTGCGGCCCTGGCCCTGATCTCCCGGGGTCCGTCAAAGTCCGGAAACCCCTGGGAAAGATTGACCGCATGGTGGCGATTGGCCAAAACAGTCATTTCTGTGAAAATAGAGGTTCCGAAAGGGCGAAGCGCCTCCACCACAGCCTCCCTTTGTTTTTGTGTCTGGTCTGTTTTCACCTCGACTCCTTATGATATTTACTCAGACTTCCGGGCCAGAAGGGCCGCACCCAGGGCCCCAACAATCTGCGGTTCAGTATACACGTAAATGGATTTACCCAGTTTTTCCTGCATAAGTTTGACGACCCCCTGATTTTTGGCCACTCCACCGCTCATGGTGACGGAACCGTGTACCCCCACGGATGTCACCATACTGTACACCCGGTTGGTAATGGCCCGGTGCAATCCGCGAATGACTTCCTCTTTGGGCCGGTTGTGGGCCACAAGGGATATCACTTCGCTTTCGGCGAACACCGTACACACACTGCTGATCACGGCCTCTTCCCGGGCCTGTTCCGCAAGGGGACCCAGTTCATTGAGAGAAACCCCGAGCTTGGCAGCCATCACTTCAAGAAAGCGACCCGTACCCGCAGCACACTTGTCATTCATGGTAAAATCCAGAACTTTGCCTCCCTCTCCCACACGGATTACCTTTGAGTCCTGGCCCCCGATATCAATAACCGTTTGGGCATCCGGAAACAGGTGTTGCGCCCCTGCAGCATGACAGGAAATCTCCGTCACGCTTTTATCGGCAAAGGGAATAGACACGCGACCATACCCGGTGGCAATGAGCCTCCTGATCCGGTCACGCCCCAAACCGGTCTTTAAAAGCGCTTTTTCCAGAGATTCCAGCCCGGCCTGGGTACTGTTTGCCTCAGTGGGTATAATGGAATACCCGACGATCTTTCCTGTGGAGTCAATAATGACCGTCTCCGTACTGAGCGACCCTACATCAACCCCTGCAAAATACCCCTCTGCCTTCATCTCACCCCTCCATGGCTTCAAAAAACGCCTCCAGACGCGTGCGGGTCTGTTCTTCGGAAAAGGTGCGAAAATCAGTAATATCCGCCTCAACGATCACCGAAGGAACGCTGAGCCGATCCAGAAGGAGACGTTTTAAATCGTATTGTCCCACAGAGTAGGGTTTGCAACTCTTGGCCGAATGGATAACCAGCCCGTCCACATCATACGCTTTGATCAGGTCCTCCATAAGTCTGAGCCGGTGATTCAGGTTGTTATTGAGAATCACCAGGCTGTAGGCCTTGGCCATGGATTCCAGCGGTTGATTTGCATGCATGTGAGGGATGGTCTCGGACCAGGCATTGGTATAGGTGGCGGTCACAAAGTTCATCCCCTTTTCAGCAAACAGATTTGAAAAATCCCGTACCTTGTACCAGATGGCGATATTGTCCCACATGAGACGCTTTTTTTCATTCTTAATGGCCCCGATTCCTTTGGATACCCGTTCTTCCAGTTCACTCAACAAGGTTTGATAATATCTCAAGGCCACCGGAAGCCCTCTCAGCGATACGATGGGCGCCATATGAACAAAGGCATCGAATATGGTCATGGGTGCGGGTTTTGCTTTCATGGTCGCCAGCACTTGGCCCCAGGTATGGGCCGCCTCTTTGCCCATTCGAATCACGTCCTTGAATTTATGTTCCTCGAAAGGCCGGCCGGATGCCGCTTCCAGGGTGGGGATCATCTCCTCCAGTTGCTGTACCATATAGGCCACATCCCGATCATTGATTTCCTGGAAATTGTAGGGGGTATCAAAGAGGATCAGGGGTATTTTAAAGTGATGGGCAAGGACCCTGTACCAGTACACCACGGTCTGGCAGATATTGTTGGATGCAAAGAGCAGATCGGGTTTGGGCAGTCTGCCCACCGGGGTCTTCCCGGACAGAAAATATCCCAGGTCGATTCGGGCGTAGGAACAAAGATCCTGGTGGTACCCTTTTTCCTCTGCCACGCTGCAGAGTTCAGGCCCCATCCGCTGTGCCCCGCACAAGGCCCCATGATTTTCCGGGTACACCGTGTAAAAGTCAAAGGGTCTCAGCATCTCCACGGGCGCGCCACTGGTTACCCAGGCCACGGGTTTTGCCCCTTCGGCATAGCGTGAAAGGAAGTAGTGGCGGGTCATGATCTCTTTGAGTCTGCTTGTACATTTAAGGGGGGGGCCGAAGTGAGGTTTGAGCGGGCGCGCCTTCTTTTTTTTGCCGGCCCTGCCCGCCCGCATGGCCACAGGTGCGCCCACCTCTTTCATGAAGGTATATGCAAATCGCCTGGCTACGGACATACGCTTTTTGGCCTCACTTTCCGGGGGATGAATGGGTTTGGTTCACGGCATTTCTCCCCTCTGTATCAGCTTCCCCCCAATAATGTCCGGTTTTTGATGGTTCATTCATATGGCAGCCTTTCAACTGATCATCTCCACAAAGGCCTCCACCCGGGTGCTTAGTTGTCCGGTGAGCCCCTGGTTGAGCTCCACATCCAGCACCAGGGTGGGAATCCCACGGCGCTTTACCGCCTCTGAAAGGAGGGGTACATCAAAGAGTTCAGGCTCACAGAATTTTACCATGTAAAGAATCACTCCCCTGGCGCCGGTTTTTTCGATCTTTTCCATGAGGGTATCTATTCTTTTATGGATGGGCGAATTCTTGGTGGTACACGGGGGTAGGGAGAAATAGGCGTCCGCCAGGGCCTCAAAAGGATCCTGAACCGCCTTACCGTGAAACAAGAACCTTCTGCTGCAATTCATGAGATCATCATCCACAATCCGAACCCCTAAGGTGTCCAGGAGCACCAGTATTTCAGGGGGATTGGGGAGCACTCCGCTTAAAATAACCGCAGGCCCGGACCGATCCCCTTTTCCGGCGCTGGCACTAAATGCTTCCAGTTTCGGAATGTAATCGTCCGGGTGAAGATACTCCCCCTGCCGGAGCACCCGGTAGAAATCAGCGCCGGTTGCGGAAAGGGCCCCTGATCTTCTCTGCTCATATATCTTCTCCAAAAGGGCCCCCAGTGCAGACCCCTGTTCCACACTCTGTTTGAACCTGGAAGGGTCCATGGGCCCCATTGCTTTTTCCAAGGCGGTGATCAGGGCCTTAAGCTGTTCAATATAATATGGTCTCGAGGACGCCCGGTACGGGGCCTTGGGATGGTAAAAAAAGTAACACGGTTTCTGAATATTCAGATAGTCGTTGACCATGGAGGCCAGATTCTGGATAGAGTCACAGGTGTGAGGGAAAAGGAAGCCGTCCAGCATATGGCACTTGCCTTCAAGGATAAGGTTCAGGCCTGCCTTGACCACCGAACAGATATAGGGTTGAAGATGGGCACTGGCTTGGCTTGTCTCCATGGGCGGATCCCAGATCTCGGCAGGGACCGCGTTCATGGCCCATAAGATTTCCTTTGGATACTGGGCCGGAAAGACACCCAAAAGGCGCCTGTCCTTCTGTTTCTGAGCCATAAGATATTCCGTGCGTGTCATCTACATCCCTCGCTTATTTAAGCTGATGGCGCGATCTTGCTGTATGAGCGCCCTAATTTAGGGTACCGGCTTCCCGGATGTCAAGTTCATAAACCCTTGACAGGTTCGTCACCATTCTTCTATTTTTCTTTTATCGCCCTATTGTCCCACGATTGCATCCGGTGATGAAAATGATATCTATGGGGGTTTTAACAGGGATCACAAAATGACATTGGATAATAGACCCAGTCAACTTGGGGAAAAAGACGTTTTTGTCCGGGACCATTTTGCCCGTTACCGCACCGATCTTGCCAATGAGCGAACCTTTCTCTCATATTTTCGAACCGCATTGGCATGCTTCATATCCGGGCTGGCATTTATCAAGTTCTTCGGCCACCCGCTGGTTGCGGGAGTGGGATGGATTTTGCTCCCCACAGGGATAATGACCATGGTGCTGGGAATACGCTCATACCGAAGAACGAACCGGGCCATGCGTAAAGAAAAGGCCCAGGCTGAAAACAGGGACGCAGGATGATGCTCCCTAAGATAGATACACATGAAGACACCCCTGATGTTTAAATCCCGACATCCGCTCGCAACCAGGGGTTCCCTGGGAAGAAATGACCGTCTCTGCCGCATCATGGCGGTCATGGCAAATGGGATACTCTCTTTATTCTATGAGCTGAAGACCCAAGGGGCAGGCCATCTTCCTCGAAAAAATGCGTTCATTCTTCTACCCAAACACCAGTGCTGGCAAGACATCCCCTTGATCGCCCTGGCCACTCCCAGGCCTCTGTACTATATCGCCAAGCACGAGCTATTCCAGGGCCCGGTCTCAGGCTGGTTTATGCGATCCCTGGGGGGAATCCCTTTGAATCGCCAAAACCCCCTGAAAAGCCGGGATTCCCTGAGGGCCATGATTCATTACCTCAAGGCCGGAGAAGGGGTGGTGGTATTCCCGGAAGGTACCTATTACAAGGGGGAAATGGGTCCCGGTAAGGTGGGAATACTGCGACTAATCATGTCCAGATTGTCTCTTCCTCTGGTTCCCGCGGGTGTGCAGTATATCCGAAACGGGGGGAGAATCCGGGTCAATGTCCAGTTCGGAAGCCCCATATATCCGAGTCAAAAAAGGGAGCCCAACCGAATCCTGGACACCGTCATGACGCAAATCGGTCTGCTTTCACAACTTGAATGACGAGTCTTTCCCTGTTTCAATCCTGGAGAGGAAACAGGGTCATTCAGATCCGGAAACGGAGTCTGAAACCTATGTGCCCTCAGACCCGGTACAAACTATCATGTAAGGAGAACCCATGTCCAACTACACAGCGCTTTTTGAACGAATCGACAACTATACCCAACAGATCATCGACCTGCAGCAGGAACTCACTGCAAGGGTGAGCTTAGGGCCTTTAAACGGGGGGTCCGGCGAACACGAAAAGATCGCGTTCATAAAGGAACTTTTACAGGGACTGAACCCCGCGTCCATGGAAGAGATCCGGGCGCCGGATGACCGGGCCCAGGATGGCTACCGGCCGAACTTGATTGCAAAGTGGGACGGAAGGCAGGAGAGCCCTGTGATATGGGTCCTGAGTCACGCGGACATCGTCCCCCCGGGCGATCTTTCCCTGTGGAAAACCGACCCATTCAAGATAGCGGTGGAAGGGGACCGCATTATCGGCCGGGGCGTAGAAGACAACCAGCACGGATTTGTGAGCGCTTACCTGGCATTGAAGGCCGTCCTTGACGCCGGATATGTACCGGCGCAATCCGTGGGATTGATCATTGTGGCCGATGAAGAGACCGGAAACCGCTATGGCCTCCAATATGTCCTTCAACAGCGCCCCGAATATTTCAGCAAATCCGACCTCATCGTAGTGCCTGATGCAGGTGACGACTCCGGTACCATGATCGAGATAGCGGAAAAATCGATGCTGTGGCTGAAGTTCACAGTGACCGGGCGCCAGTGCCATGCCAGCACACCGGACAAGGGAAAAAACAGCCTGGTCTGCACTGCCCAGCTTATCACATCCCTGGAAGATCTTCAGAACCGGTTCAGCGACGGAGACCTGCTGTTCAGTCCTCCCCGATCCACTTTTGCGCCTACCAAAATCGAAGGAAATGTCCCCAACATCAACACCATACCGGGGAGAGACACCTTTTACCTCGACTGCCGGGTTCTCCCCCGATACAGCCTCGACCAGGTGATATCCGCCGCTCAGAGCATATCCCGGAAGATCAGCCATGAAACAGGGCTTCAGATTGATGTGGCAGCGATCCATCGGCAGGACGCGGCAGATCCCACCTCCCCGCAGGCTCCGGTGGTTCGCGCACTACACAAGGCCATTTTGGCGGTGACCGGAAAGGAGGCCCGTCCCATGGGCATCGGCGGGGGGACAGTGGCTGCCCTTTTTCGACATGAGGGACTTCCTGCGGCCGTGTGGTCTACGTGTCCGGATACGGCACACCAGCCCAACGAGTATTGCCTGATTTCCGATCTCATCAGCGACACAAAGGTTTTTGCGGCCCTCTACCTGAATGAAGCCGTGAATGAGACGGACCTTCCCGGATAAGCCCATCCGGGCTTATCCATTCTGTTTTTTGGATTGACACCTCTGTGGTGATCACGTACACTTCCACTCCTGATTTGGATAGGAGAGGGTCCTGTGCGAGGACCATGAACAGGTCCAAGGGGCGAACACATAAGATGAAACTTACGTTTTGGGGGACAAGGGGCTCCATTGCCGCCCCTGGAAAAGAAACCATTGTCTACGGGGGGAACACCTGCTGTCTCGAGATCGAGCTTGAAAGCGGCGGCAAAATAGTTGTGGATGCCGGAACAGGCATCCGGCCCCTGGGCGATCACCTGATGGCCCAGGGAAAAGCGGTACATGCCCACCTGCTCATAACCCATGTCCACTGGGATCATATTCAAGGGTTCCCCTTCTTTGATCCCGCGTTCAAGTCCACCAGCCACCTTACGGTGTGCGGTTTTCCAGCTTGCATGCAGGGCCTGCGCGCCATCTTTGACAATAATCTGGGGGACGGATTTTTCCCTGTTCAATTCGAGGAGTTGGGTGCCAAAATAACCCACTTAAAGACCCTGGAAAAGAAAAGGTCACTCACCATCGGTAACTGCCGCATCGAAGCCATTCCCCTCAATCATCCCCAGGGGGCCTTCGGGTACCGTTTTCAGGAAGGCCGCAAAAAGTTAATCTTTATTACAGACAACGAACTGAGCGAAACCGCACGGACCGGATGTCGGCCTGAGGATTACGTACAATTCTGCAAGGACGCCGATATCCTCATCCACGATGCACAGTTCACGGCAGAGGAGATAGACCAACACAGGGGCTGGGGTCATTCTGACTGGGCATCCACACTGAATCTCGGGTTACAGGCCCATGCCAAGCGCCTGATCCTGTTCCATCACAGTCCCTCACGCACGGACAAGGAACTGCAAAGCATCGAAGCACGATGTAACGAGTTGGCCCGAAAAGTAAATGCCGAAATAACTGTAGAAGCCGCCAGGGAAGGCAGTGAGTTGATCCTTTGAGTCTCTTCACCCCGGTCCAGCTATCCTTCTTCACCCGCATTTTTTCCCACTATTAATGAGCCCATATGAATCAATTGACCCATAGAGAAATCATCCTTGTGATAGGCGGGGCCAGGAGCGGGAAAAGTTCGTGGGCCCTCAACTACGTTCAGGACCATTATGATGCCTGTCTTTTCATAGCCACGGCAGAGGTTAATGATGAGGAGATGGCGGAACGGGTGAGACTGCACCAGGCCGCTCGTGGACCCAAGTGGCGGCTGGTAGAGGAACCGCTTCATCTCGATGATGCATTGCAGACCAAATGTGCGCACGCGGATGCGGTTTTGGTGGATTGTCTGACCGTATGGTTGAGTAATGTACTGCTCAAGGAAGGTAAAACAGGGGTGGCCGCTTACGAGCGGCGCCTGCTCAAGGCAGTGTCGGAAATGTATCAGACCGTAGTGATGGTTTCAAATGAGGTGGGGACGGGCATTGTTCCCGAACATGCCCTTGGCCGGGAGTTCCGCGATCTGGCCGGGACCCTGAACCAGAAAACAGCTGCACTGGCGGATAAAGTGGTCCTGACCGTGGCCGGACTTCCCCTGCACGTCAAATAACGGGCCGCTTCAATGATCGTCCCTTTATCATTTTCCAGGAGGGTATTTGATGGCGTATATATTCAGACTGATAAGAGCCAATGATGTCGATAAAAGAGAAGACACAGGTGTATATATCGGCATTGATGTGCGGCTGGCGGATCAACAGATCACCTGCCCAATCTCCGGACTCTGTCGCACTGAAGCAGAACTTGAAGCTGCCCGCAAAGGACTCCATAAGGACCTCGAGCACACCATCCTCTCGGCCCGGGACCTGCTGAAAGCCCCTGAGAATTCTGAATCAGACGGCATGGCGGTATCCCCGGATATGCCGCCTCAGGAGATCTGGGAAGTACTGAGCCGAATTGAGGATGAAGAGGCATTTATCGATCAGTTCAACCGGCTCCCGGCGGATGGGCGGATGCAGGTGGCTGAACATGTCCTGACCCAATGCAATGTCTTCCAAGGAAGGGCCTCATTCTTTGCCCAACGCTATGACAACGTCTCGTGCCGAATGGCATAAGCGGTTTCCATGGTGGAGACCCCTCATCCGCCTGGTATGGATTCTCTCCATTTTTAAGAGGCAGCAAACGGAAGCTCTCTTCCAAAATTTGCGATTCCCTGCAATATTTGAGCCCCGATTCGCCTTGACATCTGTCCCTCTATGAATTCTAATCAAAATGAATTTCATCCATTAGGGCTAACTCAAAAAATCCCAACAGCAGAACCTCAACTTTGGCGAGGAAATCGTGGCTTCCTGTCTCCAAAATCTCGGAGATGTGCTGAAGGAGGGGAGCGTATCTACGGAGACGGGGTCAACATCGCCGCCCGGATGGAAAGCTTGGCAGAGGTGGGGGGATTTGCATCTCCGGAACGGTATATGACGCCATAGAGAGCAAAGCAGGGCTGGAGTATGAGTATCCGGGCGAGCACGAGATCCTGAGCTTGATACCAGATCAATGATAGAATATCCTTCAAGAAGTTTCTGGGTCGTCCCCTTGATAAGCCTTCTAAGGAGTTTTTACCAACCAACAAGCAGCGGGGAATGCGCTCGCTGAGCATTTTCAAAGGTCTCGCTGGGGAGAAAGGTCTGCCCAATGAAGAAGTACGGGAAGCTCAAACGGGACATTCTGTCCAGTATGATACTGGTACCACTCACCACCCTCGTCCTCATCCTGGGGATCGGCTATTACTATTTTACCACCTCTCTGGAATCCAGCACCATTGCCACTGTAAAGCGAATTGTTGCTGATCACAAACACATGATCGATTCCTTCCTCTCTAATCGTAAGGCCAATCTTGAGTTCATTCTCAATTCGTACGGCTTTAACGACCTGGTCGATCCTGAAATGCTTCGTAAGATTCTGATTCGCCTCCAAATAGAATCCAATGCCTTTGTGGATATCGGACTTTTTAATGCGGAAGGCATTCACGTCAATTACCAGGGCCCTTACCGGTTGGTGGGGAAAGACTACGGAGAGGCGCCCTGGTTTAAAGAAGTGATGGCCAAAGGAGCGTATATCAGTGATGTTTTTTTGGGCTACCGGCGCATCCCCCACTTTATTATCGCCCTTAAGAAAGAAGAAAAGGGCGAGGTGTGGGTCCTTCGAGCGATCATTGATACCTACATGTTCAATGAACTGGTCAAAAGAGTTCGCATCGGCAAGACAGGGGAGGCCTATCTTCTGAATGCGGAAGGGGTGTTTCAGACAGAGCGGCGGTCCGGGGGGA
>JAWLET010000072.1:0-10561 GCA_041685955.1 Desulfobacteraceae bacterium
GAACACGTGCGGGCCGTGAAGGGCCACATCGACACCCTGAATACCAAAGACTATTCCAGCCTGAAGGGGATAAGGTCCCTGGATTTCGTGCTCATGTTTGTCCCCATTGAAGGGGCCTTTGTAGCCGCCTTTCGGGCGGATGAAACCCTCTTTTCTTACGCCTTTGAGCGAAAGATCGTGGTGGTCACGCCCACCACCCTTCTTGCCACCCTCCGCACCATAGAGAACATCTGGCGCTATGAACGTCAGAACCAAAACGCCCAGGCCATCGTGTCCCGGGCCGGCGCCATGTATGACAAGCTGAGGTTGTTCGTGGAGAGCATGGACAAGCTCGGAAAACAGATCGACATGGTGGGGGGTAGCTATGATGAGGCCATGAACCGGCTGGTACGGGGCAAGGGCAACCTCATCAGCCAGGCCAGCCGGTTTTCAGCCATGGGGGTTCCGGTAAAAAAATCACTGCCCCGCTCGGTGACGGACCAGGCGGAAATAGACACCCTGGATGCCGACCAGGAGGTGGAGGCGGACAGTGGTCAATAGAGGGCGCTTTGCATTAAAAGGCTTCTGCAAAATCCACCGCCCTCAGATGAAATGATCCCCAATATGTTCAGAGTTCTCCTCTTTTCCGTGTTCACCCTTACGCACGCTTACGTGTTCTGGCGTATAAGCTCGGTTCCATTTGTCATCCGCCATGCCTCCCGAAAAACCGTGCGCATCGTTGGATTGATTCTCTGGGTCTTGCTTTTTTGCGGGCTGTTCCTGGGCCATGGGGGCAGTGGGCCCTGGGCCGCCGTCCTGGAACTGCTGGGCATGAACTGGCTGGGCATCCTGTTATTGGCCCTTGTGTCCCTTCTGATGGTGGAGGTGGGGACCGGCTTCGGTTTGCTGTTTCACCGGATCACCCCCGTTCTGAGGGGGTGGGCCCTGACAGTCGCAGGGATTCTTTCCATAGTGGCCATGGTCCAGGGGGCGCGGCCGCCGGTGGTGGAAGATTATGAGGTGACTGTTTCGGATCTTCCAAAAGAGATGGACGGAACGGTCATCGTGGGCATTGCTGATCTGCATTTGGGCTCCCTTATAGGCAAGGCATGGCTCCAAAAACGGGTCTCGGAGGTCAATGCCCAGAAACCGGATATGGTGGTGCTTTTGGGGGATATCCTGGAGGGGCACGGTCCGTCCCAACACCCCTTGATCCCCGTATTTTGCAGACTCACAGCCCCCTTGGGGGTGTGGGCGGTCCCCGGCAACCACGAAGCCTACGGTGACTATCAAAAGGCCTTGGACCTGATGGAAGAGGCCGGGCTACAAGTCCTGTGCAACCGCTGGGTGGAAATCCGGCCCGGGTTTGTGGTGGCCGGAGTGGAAGATCTGACCATTGTTAGACGACGAGGCAAGGTTCCCAATCAGGTTTCAAGGACCCTTGAGGCCCGGCCCGAAGGGGCCACGGTGCTCCTTTCTCATACCCCGTGGCAGATTGAGGCGGCGGCCGAGGCGGGTACGGACCTGATGCTCTGCGGACATACCCATGGGGGCCAGATCTGGCCCTTTGGCTATCTGGTTCGTCTGGTCTATCCACTGTTGGCAGGCGAATACCACGTCGATGGTATGACTGTCATTGTATGCCGGGGTACCGGCACATGGGGCCCCCGCATGCGGCTGTGGCATCCGGGGGAGATCAGCCGGGTGACCCTACGCCGGGCCATAAGAAGAGCAAACAAAGGCTGATCCGCGTCATCACAGAACATGCTCCGGACCGGCTGGGAGCTCGCAATCATGGACACCAAAAACCTCGCGCTATTCATAAGATTATTCAGTGTTTTGACCGAAAAATCCTTTGTTCTCCAACCTTGAGAGAGGCGGTTTGATAACTCAGCGTTCGAGGTCCGTGTCCATTCGCTGGCGGATGTTTTGAGCTTCCATAAGAGTGGCTCGTGGGATCGGAGGCCCAAGGGTCGTAGCCTTCTGTTTAAAGATAGCTTCTTTAATTTCGGATTAATACAATTAACCGGAAAACCTTGAATCCTGGAACCTTGCCCGAAAGTTGCGCGAAAGGACGAAAGGTTTGGACGTTGGACGTTGGATGTTCGACGTTCTCATCTTTTCCCCATCGGAATTCCCGATCTATCGCCTATTAGTTATCGTATCTTCCAGTTTGACATATCGAAAGCTCCTATCTACATTCAGGTCGGCCAGGCAGGGTAGCATTCAGGCGGATGCCTGGGGCTTTTCTTGCTGCTGAAAACGAGATTAGGGAGGTATGACATGAGTGGAACGAGGAACTTTTTCGCGACCCGGTCGGGGATCATCAGCGTGGGCGCTTTTATCGGGGTGTTTGCGCCCCTGTTGCAGAAATGGGGAAACCCCGGAAACATGGGGATCTGTGTGGCCTGCTTTGAGCGGGACATTGCAGGTGCGGTGGGGCTGCACCGGGCCGCGGTGGTGCAGTACATGCGGCCGGAGATCATCGGCTTTGTCCTAGGGTCCCTGATTGCAGCCTATCTGTTCAAGGAATTTCGGTCAAGGGCGGGTTCCGCGCCCATTGCCCGGTTTATTCTGGGGGCCTTTGCCATGATCGGCGCCCTGGTTTTCCTGGGATGTCCGTGGCGGGCCCTGCTGCGGCTGGCCGGCGGGGACGGCAATGCCCTGTTCGGCATCGCCGGGTTGATCGTCGGCATCTGGATCGGCACCCTGTTTCTCAAAGGTGGATACAACCTGGGCCGGGCTGAAAAGACCCATGCCTCGGTGGGATGGCTGCTGCCGTTGACCCTGCTGGGGTTCCTGGTCCTCATGCTCATCTACCCCCAGGTGCAGGGACAGCCCAAAAGCGGCGTGCTCTTTTACAGCCTGAAGGGCCCCGGGGCTATGCATGCCCCTCTGATGGTGTCACTTCTGGTGGGGCTGGGGGTGGGGTTTTTGGCCCAGCGGAGCCGGTTTTGCACCATGGGCGCTTTCAGGGACCTGATCCTGTTTCGTCAGGCCCACCTGTTCACGGGGCTGGCCACCCTCGCGGTAGCAGCCTTTATCACCAACCTCATCGTCAAGCAATTCCATCCCGGATTTGCCGGTCAGCCGGTGGCCCATACCATGCAGGTCTGGAACTTCCTGGGCATGGTCCTGGCGGGACTGGCCTTTGCCCTGGCCGGCGGGTGTCCGGGCCGCCAGCTCTTTCTGGCCGGTGAAGGCGACGGGGATGCCGCGGTATTTGTGTTCGGCATGATCGTGGGCGCGGGATTCGCCCACAATTTCGGCCTGGCCAGTTCGCCCAAAGGGGTGGGGCCCCACGGCATTGCCGCCACCATCATCGGACTCCTGGTGTGTCTGTTCATCGGGTTTACCATGAGACGGAAGTGAGGGGAGGTTCCGAGGTTCAGTTAAGCGGTTTCCCCCGCTCAAAGAGTGGGGAGCTTTGACAGGTGTCGGTTTTTCAATCACCAATCGTCAATCAACAATAGACAATCCAGGAGATATGCACATGAGTACCATTGTGGATGCACGGGGACTCAGTTGTCCCCAGCCGGTATTGATGACCATGGATGAGATCCAAAAGGGTTCCTGGGGAGAAATCGAGGTCCAGGTGGATACGGACACATCCAAGGAGAACGTAAGCCGGGCCGCTGAAAGCAAGGGATGGCGGGTCACAAAAGTGCGGGAGGAAGGCGAGGGATACCGCGTGATCATCGCCAGGGACTGATCTTGTCTTTCCTCAAGCTGTTTAAAAAAAAGGAATCAGGGGGTCGGGTCAAAGGCGGTCTCCCGGTCCGCGGTATCCTGGTCTACGAAAATACCAGTGAGGTGATCCGAAGTGAGCGGGTCCTCCGGGACGCAGGGTGGAAGATCCGGGTCATGGGGCCGCCTCCTGAAATCCGAACCGGGTGCGACCTGGTCATCGAGTTTCCGCTCATGGAGGAACTCAACATCCTGAGAACCCTTCAGGCCGCGGACATTGAACCCCTCCGGGTGGTGCCGGTCAACAGTCCGCTCCTTCAACCCGTGGATATCTTTCAGACCAAGGATTTCGGCGGGTATCTGATGATCCGGGCCGCCAATATGAAAATGACCATTGATAAAGAGACCCGCACCGTGGTAAACATCTCCGGAGGCGGTTGCCCGGATGTCCCCTATCTGGCCCAGGAAATAGTGGGCAGGTTGCTGGATGAGGCCCCCAGCCCTAAAGAGATCGGCCACACCCTCTGCGGCTACGCCCTTCAACTGGCCTACGAGGAGATGATACGCACATGTTAGCGGTGGTGGGGACGGTACCTGAAGCGGATTTTCCCCTCATAGCGGGAGAGGTCGCACTTTTCGAAGATACCATCTCCATACAAGGGCGGCATGCCGCTGTCAACCGGGGGACCCCGGCCCTGCTGGCCGCTGCGGTCAAGGTGTGCGAGGCCATGGGTGAGCCCGCGCCCATGGGCTGCATGGTGGGGGACACCGGCGTGGGCAAGGGGAGCCGCCGGCTGTACCAGTACCTGAGTGAGGAGGTGGGCCGGTGGGAGGTGAAGGCGGTCGCCTTTCACTATCTCCAGCCGGATGTGGACTGGCACAATCGGGTCCTGTTTGCCTTGCAGGAGATGGCGCACCCGCCCCTGCTGATCGCGGATGCGGGGTTCATGTATGCGGCCAAGATGAGTGGATTGTCATCCGACTACGCCCTGTTCACCCCGGATGTGGGGGAACTGGCCTTTCTGGCGGATGAAGAGGCCCCTCACCCCTTTTACACTCGGGGATTCATCCTGCACCAGGACAGGAAGGCGCCGGAACTCATTGAACGGGCCTATGCCCACCAGAACGCCGCGGCCTGTCTACTGGTCAAGGGCCAGCCCGATTATGTGGCCGGTCAGGAGGGAATCCATGCCGCCATTGATGCCCCGGTGGCCGAGGCCATGGAGGCCATCGGCGGCACCGGGGATACGGTGACCGGTATTGTGGCGGCCCTGATCGCTACGGGTATGGAGGTGCGGGAGGCTGCAGTCGCGGCCGCCCGGGTCAACCGGCTGGCCGGGTATGCGGCCCGCCCCACCCCCGCCACCCAGGTGATGGAGATCGTGGCGCACATTCCGGAGGCCCTGGATCAGGTGCTGGCGGATGGCACACTGTTGGAAAGGTCCCATCATGGATGATAGAGAAAAGTCCATTCACCCCGGGATGACCGTGCTGGACGTGGTCTCCCGTTTTCGGCAGACCGAAGGGGTATTTAAAGCGTATGACGCCCGGGCCGGGGAGTGCATCTGTTGTCAGTCCCTGTTTGACTCGCTCGAGGATGTGGCGGAAAAGTACGACCTGGATCTGAACCGATTCCTATCCGACCTAAAGGCGGCCACGGCATCCTGAATGAGGGGCTGGAACCGATGATGAACCACTCCGATTCCATGGGTGCGGTGACCTTCCGGGATAAGCCTGAGCAGGTGATCCGCCTTCCAAAATGGGTCCTCCCCAAGGTGCACGTGGAGGCCTACCGCGCCATTGAGCGGCTGGCCGTGGTGGAAATCGCCGGGCGCGACAGTGTGGCCGCGGCTGTGCAGGCCGTGGCCGCGGAAGGGTTTACGGATCTGGTTCCCGCCTATGCCTATACGGGAACCGAATACGGGGAGTGGTCCACGGTGCAGGATGCGGTAACCCGCCTGTCCGAGCGGCTGCCGGATGTCCGGGTGCACCCCTTGGTGGTCCTGGGATCCCCGCGATTCTGGCAGGCCGTAAACGGACGGTTTATGGGAGAACTGGTGCACCGCCTCGGGACCTTCTCCCCCTGTGTGGGCTGCCATCTCTATCTGCACAGCGTGCGCATCCCCCTGGCCGTGCGCCTGGGTCATCGGCCCATCATTGCCGGAGAACGGGAGCGTCATGACGGGAGGGTCAAAATCAATCAGATCTCCGAGGCCCTGAACTGTTATGAAAGTGTGGCAGGGGAATTCAGGATCCGGCTGCTCTTCCCCCTGCGGCATATTCCGGAGGGGCAGCGGATCCGCGACATCCTGGGAAATGACTGGGAGGAAGGCCAGGCCCAACCGGGGTGCGTGCTCTCCGGGAATTACCGGGGCGCAGACGGCCGCACCACCATGACGGTGGACCAGGTCAGTCAGTATCTGCACGGCTTTGCCGTTCCCCTCACCCGGGCCGTCATCCAGGCGTATCTCAGAGGCGAGGTGCCCGATCATTTGAAGCTGGCGGCACAAATACTGGCCCGGGGAAAGACATGAGCGTCCAAAGTCGAACGCCCAACGTTGAACATCGAATGTTAAGAATGTGCATTTCAACCCTGAACCCTGAACGCCATTTTTCTAAAAAAATAATTGGATATCAGCTACATACCCAATGCCTGCAAAAAATCTTTTTGAAGAACCCCGCAGCAAGCTACGGGGAATGTGCTCGCCGAGCATATTCAAAGAAATTTTCTGGGATAGGTATACAGGCTCTCGTCCCTTTACGCCTTCACTCCGAAAAGCGTTATTTCCCCGTCCACTCCCTTGACCGAGGTCTGGACGGTGCGTTCAATGGTCGGCTTTTTTGAGGCATTTCGGTAAACAGACTCGGAGATAAGCACCTCACCCCCTTTTGCGTGGGACTGAATGCGCTGGGTCATGTTGACCGGGGCCCCCACAATGCCGTATTTGGCGCGTTTCTCGGAACCAATATTCCCGACCACTACTTCGCCGGCGTTGATGCCGATTCCCATTTGAAGTTCAGGGAGACCCAGTTCCCGGTTCTCCCGGTTGAATTCCACCATCTTCATCTGCATCTCAAATGCACATTGCACCCCTTTTTTTACCATGGGTGCAATAGGCCCGTCCATAGGGTCAAAAAATACCAGTACGCTGTCTCCGAAAAAATCTACGATGATCCCCCCATGCATGTGGATAACGTCGATCATTCTGCTGAAATACCGGTTTAAAAACGCAATAATCACATCCGGATTCAGGGATTCGGAAAACGGCGTGAACTCCCGGATGTCCGCCATTAAAATGGCCACCTGACGCCTTTCACCTCCCAGCCCGGCGGCCTCGGGCCGTTTCAACAGCTTGCCGGCGATTTCCGGGTCCACATAGCGGCCAAAGGTATTTCGAATGAAGTCGCGATCTTTCAGACCCCTGACCATATCATTGAAGCTGTGGGCGAGCTGTCCGATTTCATCCGATCGTTTCACAGGCAATTTCTCTCCGTAATTGCCCTTGGCCACTTCCTCAGCGGCCGTGGAGATTTTTTTTATGGACCGGGTTATGTTTCCGGCCACAGATCGAATAAGCAGAAGAATCAGAATCAGGGAGGAAATGCCCCCCAGCGAATAGTAGAAACGGTATCTTACAATGGGCGCCAGCACCTTATGGCCTGGGGCGAAGAGTACGATGGCCCACGGGGCCTTCTCGATTTTATAAAACCCGGTTACCTCCGAGGGCGGGTGTCCGGCCCCCAGAATGGTACCGTAAGGGCGCTGGTGAATGGTTTCCAGAAGGGATTTCTCCAGTGAATCCCCCTGTGCTCCGAGTCGCTCTCTGTTTTTCATGGTAGGGTCGGTATGGGCGAGGTAATTTCCGGCTTCATCCACCAGGCAGGCCTTGCCCCCCTGCCACCATCCCAATGCTATGATATCCTGCATGAGATAGTCAAAGCGCACTCCCACCTGGAGTCTGCCTATCACCTCTCCGGATTCATCCTTGAAATTGGAAATGAGGGTGACGGTCTTTTCTCCGGTACGGGCATCATAATGGGGGGGGATAACTTCTGATATTCCGGCCCTGTGAAAATGCATACCCCGCTGTGCTCCGCTGTGGGCCTGACCCCTGGACCCCATCATGGGCATGGGGACCTCTTGGGTGTTGCTCATCCACTCAAGGTCGACCTCAGTTACGCCATCCAGTCCCTTCAACTGCTCCAGTATCCATCCCTGTATGACAGAGGCCCCCATATTGTCCGCGGTCTCGTGAAACATCTCCATCCACTGGATGGGACGGTCCAGCCGCATATCAATTTGGTGAGCGGCCCGTTGAAGTTTCAGGATGGCGGCCTCCCGCCACTCATTCAGGAGGCTGTGTCTCGCATAGAGGAACCCGAAGACACCGGTGACCGAAATCAGCACCGCAACGGGAAGTAACAACAAGAGCGTGATCCGTTGTCCAAGGGTCTTCAGGGCCATAGCGAATCCGTTATCGGTTATAGAGAGCGGCGTGCACCCCGCCAAAAAAAACAGGCCGACAGCGTCCCTCATGCCACCCGTTCCTGTGGGGGGGGTCGGTGATTTTGGAGTTGCGCAATCTCAAAGGACCGCTGCTTTTAAGGCCTCAATTCCGATTCGCTCCATGAAGCGGGCGGTGCGTTCCTTTTTTTTACCATTGGCCGTATAGTATTCCAGGCAGCGTTTGACCAGATCAACGGCCTCTTCCCTGCCCAGATCCTCGGCCACCACATCGCCGATACGGGGCCGGCCGCCGCTGTTGCCGCCGAAAATGACGGTCCATCCCTTTTTTTTCCCCAAAACCCCCACATCCCGTACATAGCTTTCTCCGCAGCACATGGGGCAGCCCGAGACCCCGAATTTTACCTTTGCAGGAAGGGCCATGCCGATGAACAGCTTCTCCAGTTCCGTCCCCAGGCTTAGTGAGTCCTGGACCCCGAGCTTGCACACTGCGGTTCCCGGGCAGGCCTGAGCATAGTGTACACACAGTTCCGTGGCCCTCCCGATATCCATGCCCAGGTCCTTCCAGGCCGGGGCCACGTCCGTCTCTTTGAGCCCCACCAGGGCCATGCGCTGACCAGAGGTGATTTTGACCACCGGGATCTCATATTTCTTGACCACCTGGGCAATGGTCTCCAGCACCTGAGGGGTCACAAGCCCCAATGGTGTCCTGGGCACGATGGCATAGGTTTCTTTGTCTCTCTGCAAAATGGCGCCGTCAAGGTGTTCAGGATGTTCAGCCATATGCGTCCTCCTTTCAAAAGTCCCGTGTATTTTATGGTTTCGCCTGTTCAACATACCATATAAGAACAATCTTTGACTCAAGTCAAGAAATGGCGTATTTTTGAAGTAAAAAGGTTCAGAGGTTCAACGGTTCAAAGGTTTCCTGCTGACAACGGGATCTTCGATTTGGTTCGGTTTAAGAGGTTGGGGATAAGGAAATGATAAGGCGATATTCGTGTAACCTCATTTGCGTGACGGCGCTGATATTATGCCCCATGCTGTATCCCGGAGCGGCCATGGGCGGGGTAAAGCTGACCTCGGTCTTCAACAATGTTCCTTCACGTGAAGGGCTTAAGACCGGATGGGGATACGCATGTCTGATCCAAGGGTTGAAAAGGGAAATCCTCTTCGATACGGGGGCCGACGGTGAACGTCTGCTGGAAAATATGCAGAGGCTCCATAAGGACCCCCGACAGGTGGATATCGTGGTTCTTTCGCATATTCACCATGACCATGTAGGGGGACTAAAGGCTTTTCTCGCCGTGAACCCGAACATAACTGTATATATTCCGGCATCTTTTCCATCTTCCATAAAAGGGATGATCCGCGACCATGGGGCCGAGGTCATTTCGGTAAAGGGGCCCATTAAGATTGCGCCTGATGTATTCAGCACCGGTCAAATGGGCCGCACCATCAGAGAACAGGCCCTGGTGGTTAAAACAGAAGAAGGGCTGGTGGTGGTTACCGGGTGTGCCCATCCCGGAATTGTCCATATGGTGCGGCGGGCCAAGAGCCTTTACAAGACCCCGGTGTACGGGGTAGTGGGTGGCTTCCACCTTTCCGGCCGAAGCGACGCGGTTATTGATCAAATAATTGAGGAGATCAAGGCGCTGGGCGTCAAGACCGTGGCGCCCAGTCACTGCACCGGACCGCGGGCACGCCAACGCTTCCGGGAGGCCTGGGGCAATGAATTTCTGGATGGGGGGCTGGGTGCCGTAGTGGAAATTCCAAGGCGGAAACATGGGGTTCCCGGGATGGACCCTCGAAAGGCAGACGGTAAACGGGGGGTATGGCACTGAAAATATTTAAAGATGTAATGGGGGAACATTAATAAGGAGGTGCCCTTTTGGACAACCCGGACAAAATAAAACAGCGATGGGTGGATGCGCTGCTCAAGGCAAACCAGGAGAATCGGCCTATATCTTCCCTTTGTGCCGCTTTTGGGGAGCTTGGTATGGACGCGGCCTATGAGGTTCAGGAGCGGGTGGTAAAGGTGCAGTTGGGAGACCATGACCGGATTGTGGGCTGGAAAATCGGGGCCACCAGCCGGGCGGTCATGGACCAGTTGGGGATAAATGAGCCTATTTTGGGGTGCATGACCAGCCGGTCGGAATATTCTGGTTTGCATGAGGTCAAGGCCTCGTGTTTCTGCAAGCCGGCGGTGGAAGGGGAGATCGCCTTTGTGATGGAAAGGCCCCTGAAAGGGCCGGGAATCACCAAGACGGACGTGATCCAGGCCGCCAAAGGGGTCATGGGGGCGGTGGAACTGGTGGATTGTCGCTTTACGGACTGGCAGGCGACCCCGGAGGAAATGGTGGCGGACAACGCCCTGCACGCGGGGATCATTCTCGGCCCTTTGATGAGGCCCATTTTGGGATTTGACCTCAT
>JAWLET010000073.1:0-10326 GCA_041685955.1 Desulfobacteraceae bacterium
TTGGCCGTACCCACATCCATGCCTCGATAGATCTGCATGGAGTCGGCATTGACAATCTCACCGGACAGATGACGGGCCAATTCCACTGCAAAAGCGGTCTTGCCGCTGGCAGTGGGACCGGCGATCACAATACACTTGGCCCGTAGGGGTGTCGTATCTGAAATGCAGTTCAAACCACCCTCTTAAACATCTTCTCCAATTCACGGTAGGATAAATGCCTGAATAGGGGTCTGCCGTGGGGACAATTGGTGGGCAGTTTCATTTCACTGAGCTCATCCATGAGGCGGCCCATCTCCCGGTGAGACATATGCTGGCCCGCCCGGATGGCACCGTGGCAGGCCATGACCGTTATTCCCTTTTCCAGCACAGCCACATCATCAGTTTGTGCGTCGGCCAGTTCTGCCAGTAATTCGGAGACAAAGGCCTCCCAGTTTAGATTTTCCAGCATGACCGGCACCGATCGCAGGATGAAGGTGTTCCCGCCGAAGTGGGCCAGATCGATGCCCATGGCGCCGAGTCGATCGCCATTTTCCAGGGCGGTCTGTTTTTCCTTTGAGGACAACTCCAGTTCCGGGGGGATGAGGAGGATCTGGGTCTGGATCCGGGACATTTTCACAGACTCGTGCAGGTGCTCATAGACGATCCGTTCATGGGCCGCATGCTGATCGACCATCAAAAGCCCGTCTTCAACCTGGCAGAGGATGTAGGTGTTGCCTAACTGGCCGATAATCTCAGGGCCCTGATTCAGGGGAAATCGTACCCCGGGCCCAGGCCTGTCCGGTGTAAGGAGCCAACTCTCTTCATCCCGCGCATAAGCGGTTGAGGGGGGTTCGGCAACTTCCGCAAAAGGCAGAGGAGAAGACCTGGGAGAGACTTTGTCTGTGAAGGTTCCCCCTCTCCAGGGAGAGGAAGAAGCGGGGGTGAACCTGCTGTTGACGGCAGAAACGATGGCCTGAAATACCTTCTGTGTGTCTCTAAACCGGACCTCCTGTTTGGTGGGGTGAACATTTACATCCACCTGTGAAGGATCCATTTCAATAAAGAGTACGATCTGCGGATATTTCCCTTTCATCAGCCGCTGCCCATACCCTTCCATGATGGCCCGGGTCACCAGTCTGTCTCTTATATTTCTGCCGTTCACATATACATACAGCCGGTCCCCTCTGTTTCTTGAGAATTCAGAGGGCGCCGCATAAAGTCGTATTCCGATTTCACCATGGTGTTCTTCGCCCTCCACCATGGCCTGGCTTACCTGTCGGCCCATGAGTGCGGAAAGCCGCTGGAAGGGGTCCGAGGATGCAGGGAGCGTCAGAACGGGTCTGGTCCCTTCTGCCAGGCTGAAGTGAATGTCAGGAAACGGCATGGCCGCACGGCCCATCACATCGATGATGTGGCCCAGTTCCGTCCGACTGGTACGCAAAAACTTACGTCTCGCCGGCACGTTGAAAAAGAGGTCTTTTACCTCCACAATGGTACCGGCCGGTGTGCCTGTTTCGGTTATCTCCGAGGATTCCCCCCCTGAAATGTTGAGTCGATGACCTACCACCTGGCCTTTGGGGAGCGATGTAATCCGCATTCGGGAAACGGCAGCCATACTGGGCAGAGCTTCCCCTCGAAATCCCAGAGACGTCACCCTTGACAGTTCATCTGCTTCCATTAACTTGCTGGTCGCATGTCTTTCAACGCAAAGGCGGAGATCGTCCGAGGACATGCCGATTCCGTTGTCACTGACTTTGATCAACCCCTTACCGCCCTGTTCGGTCCTGACCGCAATCCTCCGGGACTGCGCATCAATACTGTTTTCGATCAATTCCTTGACAATGGAAGCAGGTCGGTCAATGACTTCTCCGGCTGCAATCCGGGCTGCTACCTGTTCCGGAAGGACGCGAATAAGGTTCATAGGGAGAGCAGGTCTGGGTTGATATCGAACCGCCGACTGTGGTGTCGGGTGGCAAAAAGATGTCTGAAGGATTTTTTTCGCTTGGCCAGGAGGAGATTTTTTCGACCCATGGGGTCATGCAAAAGACACGCGGACGAATCCGGATGGGACAGAAAGTCCTTGGAAAGCCTGCATGAAAGGTCCACCATCACTGCAAGATACTTATTGAAAACCTCTCCCCGAAACACCTCGGGGTCGAAAAAGAGATCTCCGGTGGTGTACAGATAATCCGAGAACCGGACCGTCTGGGTGTAAAACCGTTTTTTGGTGCGAAGCCCTTTCTTTCGTTTTCCCCCGATGAGCTTGAGGAGATTGTCGCACACTTGGTGGTCCATGGCCAGTATCCCTTTGGCCATTCGGGTGTAACCGGACCCGACCACATAGTCGGCCCGTAACTCCCAGAACAGATGTCCCATGTTTCCCTTACCCGGGTATGTGCTTATCAGATTGGGCACATAATAGTTATGGGCGATTACATCGGCTGCCAGGTGAGAGAGAAACCCCCAGGCATAGGCCTTTTCACGATCATCCGTGGCCCGGTTGAGAAATCGAAAGCCGCCCTCCCAGTCATGGGGATTCCGGCGCTTTCGTTTTCCCTTTCCGATAAAAAAATCAGCAGACAATGCCCCGTACATATACTCTATGGGGAATGTCGTAATCACCTTGGCGATTGACGGGAGAATGAAACCGGCCGCATCCAGGGAACTCAAGGCAATGGCGGTATGCACCCCCGGCCCCCAGGCAAAAGCACTCTGAGTATCAAAAAGCAGGGCGACAATGCAGGCAATAACAAACAGGATTAATTTGATCAATATCATGGAATTTCATCATTATGCTCATTTGAAGTAGGTTCCTTGAAACCTCTATTTTATTTATATCACAATCATGAGCGATGGATCAATGATTAATTTGTTTCTGACCAGATTGTCCTATGGGACACCCACAATATATTGCATTTTATTGGGTTTTCAACCCATAATCATCAATTGGCAGCAATTCTCATTTTGAAATACCGACTCACACCACGCATTGGAACAAAATCGAACTCATAGTGAGAATTGCTGGACACTTGGTCTTATCCTTGATCTTTCCATGAATCTTTGCTAAAATTAAATGCATAATTAAAGTCTTTTATGTCTGATTGTAGTGCCATTACCAGGGCATTGACTTCATGGATAAACCACAATGGCAGAAAAGGGGAGAGGGTCATCGGGAAAGATTACGCCGGAGATTTCTCCAGGGGGGACTGGAACGCTTTACTGACGAGGAAGTCATTGAGTTCCTCCTTACGCTGGGCACGCCGAGAGGCGATTTGAAGCTTCCGGCACGGGCGGCCCTGAAAGTACTGGGGAGTTTTTCTGGCGTTCTTTCTGCGCCCATGGAGCAGTTGACCAAGATCCAGGGTATCGGTCCCAAAAATGCCCTTTATCTCAAGCTTGTCCATCAGGTGGCAGGCAGGTACCTTAAAGACAGGGCCATGGGAAAGGCCTTTTTTGATTCCTCCCAGGCGATTTTTGATTATCTGTTCCATTCCATGCGCGATTTGAAGCGGGAAATCTTCAAGGCCCTCTTCCTGACTCGCAAAAACGAATTGATCGTGGATCAGGATCTATTTCAAGGGACGCTTACCGGAAGTGCGGTTTATCCCCGAGAAGTGGTGACGTTGGCCCTGGAATACAAGGCGGCCGGCCTGGTATTTGTGCACAATCATCCTTCGGGAGACCCGGCCCCTTCGCCTGAGGACCAGAGACTCACCAGAGATTTGGTCTGGGCGGCAAGACTTCTGTCCATTCAGGTCCTGGATCATATCATTATCGGGCATAACCGCTACTACAGTTTTGCGGACCAAGGAAGCATAAAGCGGTTTATAAACGAGTATGAGGAACGATTCAACAGGCCATAAATCCTTGACACGGCCAGGAATTTATGGATTATACATGGCAACCGGTCACCGCCAATGGGCGGGGCGCTCCCCACCGGCAAAGGGTCGGATTTGCCGGCGTCAAGGAGTGACCTGAAAAAAACTGAAAAATGGTATGATCTTTGCAGTCTAATGCGAGAGTGGCGGAACTGGTAGACGCGCTGGACTTAGGATCCAGTGGGATTTCCCGTAGGGGTTCGATTCCCCTCTCTCGCACCAGATACGTCATGGGTGGCCAGGGTTTCGTCTTGAAAACCCTGAATTTGTCCTTATCTTTTTTTTCACAATCATGAAATCAAACGCCCTGTTCACAAAATGACCCGTGCTGAAACAGTTGCATTTGATTTTTACTCCCAATAGACACGAGGCATAACATGAAGACCAGCGTAGAAGACATATCCCCCGTTAAAAAAAGGCTTCGAATCGAGATAGACGCTGACAAAGTGAACAAGAGCCTGAACCAGGCATATGGCGAAGTCAGAAAGCGGGCCAGAATTCCCGGGTTCAGACCGGGGAAAGCGCCAAGAAAAATCCTTGAATCCTATTTCGGAAGTCAGGTCGAAGATGATGTGACCAGAGAGCTGATCAGCGAATCTTTTCCCAAGGCCGTGGATGAAGTCAAGACATTTCCCCTGGGCCAGCCCATACTGGAAAAAGAGTCTTTGAAACAGGGAAAGAGCTTTTCCTATTCTGCAGTGATGGAAGTCCGTCCGGAATTTGAGATCAAAGATTACCTGGACATAGCGGTTGAAAAGGAAAAGCCCGCCATCACCGAGGACGATGTGCAAAAGCGACTTGAAGAAATCAGGGAATCCAATGGAAAACTGGCTTCCATCGAAGATGATCGGCCCGTGCAAGAAGGCGACTTTGTGATTATCGAATATGAAGGCCTTGAAAACGGCGAGCCGCTGGAAGGGGTCAAATCCTCCAATCAAATGGTAAAGGTAGGCCGGAATGATTTTCATCCCAAGTTTGATGAAGCCCTGACCGGACGGAAGAGAGGGGATGAACCGGAGATTTATGTGGAGTTTGAACCCAATCACCACAACCAGAAACTTGCCGGAAAAAGTGTGGATTTCAAAACCAAGGTAGTGGATATAAAAACGTTGCAACTTCCTGACTTGAACGATGAATTTGCCCAGGGCCTGGGAGCCGATTTCAAAGATTTGGAGGGACTTAAAGCGGAAATTGAAAAGAGCCTGATCGCCCAGGAAGAGAGGAGAGTGGATAAAGAGCTCAAAGATCGACTCATGGAAAAAATTGCCCGGGGAACCGATATTGAACTCCCGCAGGTGCTGGTGGATGCAGAAGTGGCATCATCCGTTGAACGGCTTGCAGGCAGTCTCAAAATGGGGGGCTCCAGCCTGGAAGCCGCGGGTCTTTCAGAGGACAAACTGAAAGAAGAGATGAGACCGATGTCAGAAAAGCGGGTCAAGGAGATGCTCATCCTGGGTCAGGTTGCCAAACAGGAAAAGATTGACTTGACAGAAGAAGACCTTGAAGAAGGATACCGAAACTTGGCCGAACGTACGGGTCAAGATATTGACGCCCTCAAGAAATATTACGAGGCGAAAAACCAGGTGGATTCTTTGAAGGATCACCTGCTGGA
The DNA here is from genome assembly GCA_041685955.1 of Desulfobacteraceae bacterium. Taxonomy (GTDB): domain Bacteria; phylum Desulfobacterota; class DSM-4660; order Desulfatiglandales; family Desulfatiglandaceae; genus JAIPDZ01. The sequence continues at coordinate 5,470 of JAWLET010000073.1, forward strand.
AGAAAAAACTTTGAACTATCTGGTTGAGCATGCTAAAGTTCTGGAAAAAGAAAAAGCTGAGCTCAGCCAAGAGAAAAGCGGCGAGGAGGATAAAATAAGCTAAATGTTGATACCTGTTGTTATCGAACAGTCAAGTCGCGGTGAGAGGGCGTATGATATCTACTCGCGACTTTTAAAGGATCGGATTGTTTTCATTGGAACCCAGGTAGGCGATGATATGGCCAATACCATCATCGCGCAGATGCTGTTTCTGGAGTCTGAAGACCCTGACAAGGAAATTAACATCTACATCAATTCTCCTGGCGGGTCGGTAACCGCCGGGCTTGCCATCTATGATACCATGCAATACATAAAACCCGATGTGGCCACCATTTGCATGGGGCAAACCACGAGTATGGCGGCATTACTGCTGGCCTCCGGGGCCAAAGGAAAACGCTATGCCCTTCCCCATTCCAGGATCATGATTCATCAACCCATCGGGGGAGCGCAGGGACAGGCCACGGATATCGATATTCATGCCAGGGAAATATTGAAAATCAGGGAAAACCTCAACCAGATCCTTGCCCACCATACCGGGCAGGATATAGAGCGGATTCGCAAAGACACGGAACGGGATTTTTTCATGAGTTGTGAAGATGCTAAAGACTATGGTATAATTGATAAAATTATTGTCAAAAGAGAAATGCTGCAAAATTCAAAAGAAACAAATGACAAAAAATAGGATGAAAGGTTATGAGCAAAAATGACACGACCCATGATGACCTGCTCTGTTCTTTTTGTGGAAAAAGTCAGGAAGAGGTCAAAAAACTGATCGCCGGACCCTCCGTGTACATCTGCGATGAATGTATTCAGCTGTGCAATGAAATTATTGCCGAAGAATACAGCCAGGAAGATGAGGAAGGTTCTAATCAACTCCTTAAACCCTCTGAAATAAAAGATATCCTTGATCAATATGTTATTGAACAGGAGCGGGCAAAAAAAATACTCTCCGTGGCTGTTCATAATCATTACAAAAGGGTCAACACCAAGATGGATATGGAGGGCGTGGAGATTGAGAAAAGCAATATTCTTATGATCGGACCCACCGGTTCGGGAAAGACGCTCCTGGCCCAGACATTGGCCAGGATACTGAAGGTGCCCTTCACTATCGCTGATGCCACCACCCTCACCGAGGCCGGCTATGTAGGCGAGGATGTGGAAAACATCATTCTGAATCTGGTGCAGATGGCTGATTATGATATCGAATCCGCCTCCAAGGGCATTGTTTATATCGATGAGATTGATAAGATTGCCCGTAAATCGGACAGCCCCTCCATAACGCGGGACGTCTCAGGCGAGGGAGTTCAGCAGGCCCTGTTGAAAATCATAGAAGGGACTCAGGCCAGCGTACCGCCCAAGGGCGGCAGAAAGCACCCGCAGCAGGATTTTGTCAAGGTGGATACCAGCAATATCCTCTTTATCTGCGGAGGGACGTTTAATGGATTAGATAAGATCATCGCCAACAGAATCGGCAGTAAATTGATGGGGTTTGAGGCCGACATCAAGGGAAAAGGCGAAATGGATACCAACCAGCTCATGGGAATGGTACAGCCCGAAGACCTGATCAAATATGGGCTGATCCCGGAATTCATCGGAAGAATTCCGGTGGCTGCCACCCTGGAGGAGTTAAGCCTTGAAGCACTCAAGAAAATTCTGACGGTTCCCAAAAACGCCCTGGTCAAACAGTACAAAAAACTGTTTGAACTTGAAGAGGTGGAGTTGAAATTCACCGATGAGGTCCTCCTGGCCATAGCCAAAAAGGCAGTGGAGAGGAAATCAGGGGCACGGGGTCTCAGGGCCATTTTGGAGTCGATTATGCTGGATATCATGTACGATATCCCCTCGGTTCCTGAGATTCGGGAATGTGTCCTTAACGAAGAGGTCGTCACCAAGGGGGAACCCCCTATGCTGCTTTATGAAAACCAAGTGGAATATGGATAAAATATGACAAATTCAATTGAAAAAGTAAGTCATGCCGATGAAGTCCCGGACCGGGAAGGTAATTCTTATTTTCCATTGCTCCCCTTACGGGACGTCGTTGTCTTTCCCAACGTAGTTGTCCCCTTGTTTGTGGGCCGGGAAAAATCGATCAAGGCCCTCGAATATGCCCTTTCCAATGACAAGGAGATTTTCCTGTCCGCCCAGAAAGACGCACAGGTGGATGATCCGACGCCCAAGGATATCTATTCATTCGGTACTGTCGGCTCTGTACTTCAATTGTTGAAGCTGCCAGATGGAACCGTGAAGGCCCTTATCGAGGGGAAGGAGCGGGCAGGTGTAGAAAAATTCATGGACAAACAGGGCTTTTACATGGTGGAGGTGAAGCGGCTTCGTGAACCCCCGGAAACGGATTCCGAGACCAACGCCCTGATCAGGAGTATAAACGAGAGTTTTAAAGAATATGCAGAACTGAACAACAAGATCGGCAAGGAAGTGATCTCGGCCGTTACGTCCATCGAGGATCCAGGCCGCTTCGCCGATACCATCGCAGGTCATTTGGCCCTGAAGGTGGGGGATAAACAGGCGATTCTGGAGACCGTGGCACTGAATCCGCGATTGGAAAAGCTGTACGGCAACCTCAGCAATGAGGTAGAGATTCTGCGTCTTGAACAGCGACTCAAATCAAGAGTCAAAAAACAGATGGAAAAGACTCAGAAGGATTACTACCTCAATGAACAGATGCGTGCCATTCAAAAAGAGATGGGCAACAAGGATGATTTCAAGGCCGAACTTGATGAGCTTGAAAAAAAGATTAAGCGAAAAAGGCTGCCCAAGGAGGCTCATCAGCGGGTAAAGCAGGAGTTTAAGAAGCTGAAGATGATGTCCCCCATGTCGGCTGAGGCCGCTGTGGTCCGCAACTATATCGACTGGATTATAGACTTGCCGTGGTACGTCAAGACAAAGGCGAAGCTGGAAATAGAGGCCGCTCAGGAAGTGCTGGAAGAAGATCATTATGGTCTGGAAAAACCCAAGGAGCGGATTTTGGAGTATCTCGCGGTTCAACGTCTGACCAAAAAGGTGAAAGGGCCTATTTTGTGCCTGGTGGGACCTCCGGGAGTGGGCAAGACCTCTTTGGCCAGATCCGTGGCCAGGGCCACCGGCCGGAATTTTGTTCGGTTATCTCTCGGAGGGGTCAGGGACGAGGCTGAAATAAGGGGTCATCGAAGGACCTACATCGGGGCCATGCCCGGCAAGATTATTCAGTTCCTGAAACGGGCCAAATCCAACAACCCCGTTTTTTGTCTGGATGAAGTGGATAAAATGAGCACGGATTTTCGTGGGGATCCATCCTCGGCCCTGTTGGAGGTGCTGGACCCGGAGCAGAATGTGGCGTTCAATGATCACTATCTGGATCTGGACTATGACCTTTCTGATATCTTTTTTATCACCACGGCCAATACGCTACACAATATCCCTGCTCCGCTTCAGGACAGGATGGAGATTATCCGTCTTCCCGGGTATACGGAGATTGAGAAGCTCAATATCGCCAAACTGTTTCTGATTAAAAAGCAGGCCGAACAAAACGGGCTCCACCAGGAGAACATATCGTTTACCGACAATGCAATTTTGCAGATTATTCGCACCTATACCAGTGAAGCGGGTGTCCGGAATCTGGAACGTGAAATCGCTTCCATCTGCAGGAAGGTGGCAAAAGAGGTGGTAAAACACGGAGAGGGGACACAAATTTCCGTTACCATGCAGTCGATCCAGAAATATCTCGGTGTACCCAAATACCGTTACGGCCGGACAGAAGAAGAGGATGCCATAGGCGTTGCCACTGGCCTGGCATGGACGGATTCAGGGGGGGAACTCCTCCAGACCGAAGCCACGGTCATGCCGGGCAAGGGAAATCTTTCCCTTACCGGGAAACTGGGTGATGTGATGCAGGAATCCGCACATGCAGCCTTGAGTTATGTCAGATCCAGATCGAGACAACTGAAGCTGCCGGACGGATTTTATGAAAAGGTGGATATCCATGTGCACGTGCCTGAGGGCGCCACGCCCAAGGACGGTCCGTCAGCCGGTATCACCCTGGCCACTGCCATGGTATCCGCCCTGACCCGAATTCCCATAACCCGCGATATCGCCATGACCGGGGAGATTACCCTGAGAGGCAGGGTCCTTCCCATCGGCGGACTCAAGGAAAAGATCCTGGCCGCCCACAGGGGCGGGGTGTCCAAGGTGCTCATCCCTTCGGAAAGCAAGAAGGATATTGCGGATATCCCCAAGAAAATATTGAAAAAAGTAGAGCTGGTCCTGGTTGACCATATGGATCAGGTCCTGAAGGAAGCCCTGGTGGTGGAAGAGGGGAAAGAACTCTTTGTACCGGATGAGAAATGCGAACCCTTCTGCTTCACTGATCCCGGCCCGCAGGAAAAAGCGCCTGAATCCGGTGTAACCGCGCATTGATCGGTCCGCTCAAATTTTGTTGACAACATCCGGCCGACCTGATATTAAATTTTTTTTCTTGGGTTCTAATCCAGGCGGGTAGCTCAGTGGGAGAGCATCGGCCTTACAAGCCGGGGGTCACGGGTTCAAATCCCGTTCCGCCTACCATTCGCGGGCTTCTGGAAACGGGATTGAATCCTTTAGAAAAATGCAAGCCGGTCGTTCGATGCCCGTCAGAACGTCCCGCATGCCCTGCGGGAAGATCGCGAGTTCGAGATTTGTTGGGCAATTGAGAAAGAAGTTAACAACCGGGGACGTAGTTCAGCTTTGGTCAGAACGTCCCGCATGCCCTGCGGGAAGATCGCGAGTTCGAGATTTGTTGGGCAATTGAGAAAGAAGTTAACAACCGGGGACGTAGTTCAGCTTTGG
>JAWLET010000073.1:10426-10538 GCA_041685955.1 Desulfobacteraceae bacterium
TCAGAACGCCGGCCTGTCACGCCGGAGGTCGCGAGTTCGAGTCTCGTCGTCCCCGCCAGAATAAATAGCCTGTTGCGTTGAATGAGATGGCGTGACAGGCTTTTTTATGTGC
>JAWLET010000074.1:0-10414 GCA_041685955.1 Desulfobacteraceae bacterium
TCTGCTTATAGTCCATAAAACGCGCCTCCGGAAATTTTGATAAAAAAGCAAATTATCAGAACCCCTGAGTCAAGTCAATTTCATAATCGCTCATTCACCAATAATCTGTGGTTGACATGGTCTGCTTTAGGCTGTATGAAAAAATTTTGGTCAGAAAACAAGAGTTCATCAAGCGTGGAGGGAGAGTTGATTATGACAAAGGCAAAGTACCTGGTTTTGAGTGCCTTGTTGTTTCTGTCAAGCGGATGCGGTGCAATGATCCTGGCCGGAGCAGGTGCTGCAGCCGGTATTGCCGGATACAAATTCTACGAAGGCACCCTGATCGTCATTTACGAGGCCCCTTTCAAAAAGACCTGGGAGGCATCCCGGCAGGCTCTCAAGGAAATGGGCTGTACCATTGATCGTTCCGATCACGACATTACCTCAGGCACCATCTGGGGCGAGTTTGAAGATGGCAAGCCGGTCAATCTCAAATTTAATTATGAGTCATCGGAAAAGACCAAGGTGACCATCAGGGTCGGTGTGTTCGGTGAAAAAGAGGCGTCGCATATTGTCAAGGAAAAGATTCGAAAGATTCTTTTCGAGAAGACATAGGGGGTTTACAAGGACCTCCATACCGTCAGGTGGAAATCCTCAATTGATCCAACATGCCGTTGGTGAAACTCAAGACATACTCCCGTTGCTGCCGGGTACAATATCCTGGACAGTCACACCGCATGGTTTTGAGGGTGCGGACAAAAAACTCCACCTTGATCCAGTCATCCCCCAGTTCCACGGCAAACACATGCGGCTGACATTCCGTGTGGATAAATTGGACCTTACTGAGCATGTCCAGGGGAATTGGAATCCAGAAAATCTGCTCCAGACTGGAGCGGATGGCCACCTTTTGGAGAAAGGTCGTGATTTTCTTCATATCCGGAGAAGAAAGCTCATCGATCAGATAGGCCCTCATTTATCTTCTCTCCCCGCCTCAACTCGGTCTATCTTCCGTCCTTTCAAGAATGCATCGACCACCGAGTAAAACCAGAGGATCGCAAAGGCCAGGAGGAGATACCAAAGCACGGAAAAGTCTTCCGCCCTGAGCCTGTTGAGAATCTCCGTGGTTGAGGGTGCAATCTCTCCGGATGAGAACACGGTATGGATAAGCCGTACCAGCTTGATCACCCCGAAGATGAACATAAGAAAGACCATACACAAAAGTATGATCCCTTTTTTCAGGTCAGCATTGATAATCTGACCCAACCCGGGGATGATAAAGGCGGAACATACAGGTGAAGCGATTGCTTTTTTCATAATATTAGGCCATCGTATGGGAAATTAAAGCCTCATATAACCCAATGATTATCCCTTGTCAATGGACCCCCGGCAGAATCTAAACAATGTAAATCATGGCTCCTACGATTCAAGTCAATATCCCCTTCAAAATGCTTTACGAATCCTATCTGGATCGATTTATCCAACACGGACTGAATCCGGAAATCGGTTTTGATGCCGATGCGCTGGACCGGTATTCTCGCGCTGAAGTTGAGGCCATAGCCGCAAAAATTCACCATAGTGCATTGACTGTGACCCTCCATGCTCCTTTCATGGATCTTTCACCCGGATCCCCTGACCCTGAAATCAGGGCGATCACCCGCCGCCGGCTTGAACAATTGGTGGCGTTGGTTCCCATTTTTGCACCCAGAACCGTGGTCTGCCACACGGGATATGATCACCGGCGGTACTGGCACATGCGTCATAGCTGGGTGGAAAACAGTCTCGATCTGTGGACATGGCTCGGGAAAAAGATTCGCAGCGAGGGGTCCCGGCTCATGCTGGAAAATGTTTACGAACAATCACCTCAAGAAATGGGCGAGCTTCTGGAACTCCTTCAGTCACAGGGGGTCGGTTTCTGTCTCGATACCGGCCACCAGGCGGTCTTCAGTTCAGTCCCCATGGAGACATGGGTACAAGTCCTGGGCCCTTTCCTGGGCCAGCTCCATCTTCATGACAACACTGGCAACCGGGATGATCATATGGCTCTGGGACGTGGCAACATCGATTTTAAAGAACTGTTCACGTTCCTCAATACCCTCCACAGGCCACTGCACACCATAACCTTGGAACCGCACAGCGAGGATGCACTATGGCCCAGTATAAAATACTTAGAAACGCTCTGGCCGTGGTGATTCCCTCTGACATTTTCTTTGCCATTGCCTTTTGGGCACGGCTGAAGTACGGTAAAATGCGAACTTTTTAGGTTTTTCAGACTCTCCTTGATGGATAAAACACGCATAAGGAGTTTTTGCTATGACATCTTTCATGGACCAACCTTTCCCCAAATCAATTCCCCTGACGGAAAGGTGTGACCGCCTCTTTGAGACCCTGAAATCCCATGAATCACTGGGGATTGTCATGAGTGCCGACCCCGATGCCATGGCCAGTGCCCTGGCCCTGAAGCGGCTGATGTGGCGAAGGGTCAAGCGGGTTATGCTTTATCACGTAAACCCCATTGAACGGCCCGACAACCTGGCTTTGATTAAACTGCTGAAGATCAAACAAAATCGCATCCGGTCCATGAAGGGTCGGAAAATCAAGAGATGGGCCATGGTGGATTCGCAGCCGGCGCATTATAAACCATTTAGGAACCACCTCTTTGATATCGTGATTGATCATCATCCCCTCTTACCCTCCACAAAGGCCTATTTTCTGGATATAAGAGAGGATTACGGCGCCAATTCCACCATCATGACCGAATACCTCAGGGCCGCCAAAATCACGCCCCCGCCAGCCCTTGCCACCGCCCTTTTTTACGGCATCAAAACCGACACCAACAACTTTACCAGAGAATCGCTTCCCAAAGATATCAACGCCTTTCAATATCTGTATCGTTACGCAAACATGAACACCATAAAGAAGATTGAATCTTCAGAAATAACCCGGGACACCCTGGACTATTTCCGATTTGCCATGGAACATCTGATCTTGGTCCACGATATTGCATTCGTGCATATGGATCAGGTCTCCAACCCAGACGATCTGGTGATTATCGCTGATTTTTTCATGAAACTCGCCGAAGCCCAATGGAGCGTAGTGACTGGCGTGTATGAGGGAAAACTCATTGTTATCTTAAGAAACGCAGATTTCAGGGGTGATGCAGGAAAACGGGCCAAGGAATGGTTCAGCTCCTGGGAAGGTCTTGCCGGGGGACACAAGAGTGCGGCCCGGGCTGAAATTCCCTTGGAGAATATCTATCAGGTCACAGGCAAAGACATCGATCTGGACCAGTTGATTCTCAAGAAGATTAAAGGGAAAGCATAAGCATGCACCGCAAAAGGAGATGAAAATTGCGCGATTTTAACGGGAGACCCATTGACGCCGAGTTGGTGGAGGAAGTCAAGGCGCTCATTGAACAGAAAAATGCTGATGCGCTGGAACGACTCATAGATCAGCTGCGGCCTGCTGACCTGGCGGATCTCATCGAACACCTGGGCGCGGATGAGCGACTTTTCCTGTTCCAGTTGCTGGAACCTGAAGGGGCCGGAGAGGTCTTTGTAGAAATAGAACACCCGATTCAGGAACGCATTCTCAAAGATCTGGACACCAAGGCCATTTCCGACATTGTGGAGGAACTGGATTCGGATGATGCAGCCGACCTGGTGGGCGATCTGCCTGAAGACCGCGCCAAGGCGGTGATCCAATCTCTCGGTGATGAAGTCTCCATAGAACTCGAAAAGCTGCTCCCCTACCCCGACGATACCGCCGGCGGGCTCATGGCCCTTGAATTTGTGGCAGTCAAGGCCGATGAAACCGTACAGGACGCCATCGACTCCATCAGAGAGACGGGAAAGGAAGTGGAAAATCTCTACTACATATGGGTGACAGATGATCATGCCCGGCTGCTGGGGGTGATCTCGGTAAAGGATCTGGTCATTGAGTCCCCTGACAAAAAAATTAGCGATGTCATGCACCGGGGGGTGATCTCAGTGAATGTCGGCGCCGACCAGGAAGAGGTGGTTCAACTGGTCAAGCGGTACGACCTGGTCAACATTCCGGTGGTGGACGACCACAATAGACTGGTGGGCCGGATCACCTATGACGATATCATCGATGTGATGGAGGACGAAGCGGATGAAGATATGTCCCTGATGGCCGGTGTGATTGCGCAGGAGATCACTGAGGAATCGAGCCTGAAAATCTCGAGAGCCAGATTGCCCTGGCTGGTGGGCGCCCTTTTTGGGGGGGTCTTTGCTGCTTTCGTTATCAACCAGTTTGAGGCATCCCTGGAAAAGATGATCGCGCTCTCTTTCTTCTTCCCGGTCATCATGGCCATGGGGGGAAATACCGGCACCCAGGCGGCCACAGTGGTGGTAAGGGGACTGGCCACCGGCGATATCAGTCTGGTGAACATAGGAAAGCGACTCTGGATGGAACTGCGGGTTGCCCTCATAAATGGCCTGGTATGCGGATCCCTTTTGGGTGTGGTTGTCGGCCTGTGGCTCGGGGATTACCGATTGGGAATCATTGTCACCCTGGCCCTGACCCTTATTATTCTCATTTCAGGGTTGATCGGTGCGGCGGTGCCTCTGGCCTTTAAGCGATTGGATGTAGATCCGGCCCTGGCCGCAGGGCCATTCGTCACCACCTCCAATGATATTCTGAGCCTGTTTATATACCTGGGACTGGTCACCATTTTCCTGAGAATGAGTGGTTGACCGCGAGGGACTGATTTTTCTTGAAATCTTATTTCTGATTTCGTATAGTTCACCACCTTGTAACAGGAAGCTTCCGACAGCACATTAAGCGCCTGCAGAAAGCGGTTAGGGGCGCAGGTTGCCGGAACAAAATGAAACCGGAATTATGGGAGATAGCGTAATGAAAAAATCCTTTTTGATGGTAATTGCTGGATTATTCCTTTGTGGGTGTGGTAGTGCGGCCAAAGAGTCGGGATTCTGGGAGCACAGCACCATGTACAAAAATTGGGACCATCTGGGATATAGCTGGTTTGGTTACAAAAACCCCACTCCGAAGACCGGTAAGGAATCCCAGGAACAGGGCTGGTGGGGTATTCCCGTGGAAGAAAAAAAATAGTGTCAGGTCCTTATTAATGAAGATACCGGGACCTTTTAAAAAAAGAGACGATGGATTCAGCCACGCTGTGATTAATGCCGGGGACCTCCTTAAGCTGGGCCGCACTCGCCTGGGATACCCCCTGGAACCCGTTAAAATGCTGAAGCAGACGCTGTTTCCGTTTAGGACCCACACCGGGAATTTGGTTCAAGTCGGAGTGAGTCAGGCCTTTTTTCATTAATTTCCGGTGATACCCGATGGCGCGGCGGTGTGCCTCGTCCCGTATGTGCATCATCAACAGTAAAACCGGGTCATCGGCCGCCAATGCCACGGGATTCTTCCTCCCGGGAACGTAGATTTTGTCGGATGCCTCCTGTCGGGACCGGTCGGGTTTTGCAATGGACAGGACATCCGGCACACGCATGTCCAACCCGGATGCTCCCGGCTTTTCGTTTTCTGCGCCTCTCGTCCGGGCATGCCGATCCACCACCCGTTTGACCGAGCGTAAGTGACCTTTCCCCCCATCAACAAGAAAAAGGTCCGGCAGATCCCCTGCTTTCATCCTTCGCTGAACCAGTTCACCCATCATCCCATAGTCATCAACATCATCAAAGGCCTTGATCCTGAAGTTTCTGTAACCGGCTGAATGGGGTTGACCGGCCACAAAAGAAACCACCGATCCCACGGCCATCCCTCCCTGGAAGTTGGATATGTCCAGTCCCTCGATGACTCTGGGACGATTTTTCAATCCCAAGGTCCTCTGGACCTGATCCGTCACATCTTCCCGTACATCCCCAGACCGCCGCTGAAGGAGGTTTTCCGCATTGGCGACCGCCATGGAAACCAGCTTTCTTTTCTCCCCCCGCCGGGGGGTCCGAATCAGAATCTTTTTTCCGGCCAAACCGGAAAGCCACTCATTGATGGCAGCCAGATCTTCAACCCCGTGAGACAGGAGAATCTGCCTGGGTAAAAAGACTCCGCGAGCGTAATATTGCTTTAAAAAGGCCTGGCTGATATCGGACGGAAAGGCGGATCTATCCTTGAAAAGATAATTGCGGGTCCCCATCCAATAGCCTTTACGGATGTACAGGATGACCACCTGATGCAAGTCCCCTTTCTGGGAAACGCCAACAACATCTTGATCCTCCATTCCGGGGGATACCACGTGCTGACGCTCCACTGTTTTTTCTATGGCCCTGATCTGATCGCGGACTCCGGCCGCCTTTTCAAAATCCAATGCTGCCGCCGCCTTATCCATATCCTTTCTTAATCGTTTGAGAAGTTCCTGGTTCCGTCCTTCTAAAAAAAGTCTGACTTGATCCACAATTTTTTTGTATTGTTGAGGCTCAACATCATAGGTGCAGGGGGCCAGACAGCGATTCATCTGAAAATTAAGGCAGGGTCTGGATCTTTTTTTTAACTCGCGGTTCCTGCACTTGCGAAGCTTGAACACCCGGTCGATTATCCTGTGGGTACTGCGGACCGCGTTGGCTGAAGAAAAAGGACCGAAATAAAGAGCCCCATCTTTTTTTATTTTTCTGACGATGACCAGATGGGGAAAAGGGGCATTGATGTCCAGGCGAAGACAGGGATATCGTTTGTCATCCCGCAGTATAATGTTATATCGGGGCAGATATTTCTTGATCAGATTGCTCTCAAGGATAAAGGCCTCCTTCTCGGTGGCGGTCAATATGGAGTCCAAGCCCCGCGCCCGCTTCATCATCAGGGCCGTCTTTACGGACAAATCTGTCTCCGGCCTGAAGTAGGAAACCACCCGCTTGTGGAGGTTTTTGGCCTTCCCCACATAGATGACCCGATCCTGTGCATCCTTGAACAGATACACACCCGGTCCCTGGGGCAACGGGTTCCGCGACAATTGTTCACTGAGCGGCATATTTTTTCTTTTATCCATATTTACAGGACTCCGCCATATTCCTTTCACTTATGGGAAAGGAGTTGCATATCCATACCTGATAATGATACGTAACGGTATTGGTCAGTCAAGTACAGAGTTTTTTAAAAAGGGTTTACAGTCATCATGAGGCACTATCCACGTCATTGTTTTTTTCTTTATACGATCCTCATTTTCATAGGGATCAGTGGGGGGTGTGCGCCCAAAATGTTTCCTCTCGCCACCATAGAAGGAATCCCCGGTCATTTTATGGAAGGGCAGATCATAGACATGAAAAAGGGAAGCACCATCTCTTTCAACAAATTCATGGATGCCCTTGAGCCCGTGAGGCTTATTTTTGTGGGAGAGGTACACAGCAACCCTGAGCACCACCTCATGGAAACCCAGATACTCCAGGCCCTGTTGGCCCGCCATGATTCCCTGAGTACGGCCATGGAGTTTTTTGAAATTCCCCGGCAAAAAGCGGTGGATCAATACATGAAAGGGGAACTGGACGAATCCGCATTTCTTGACACAGTGAGATGGCACAAAAGCTGGTCGTTTCCGTACCATTTTTATCGTCCCCTGATCTTACCCATCAGGCAAAACGGACGTCCGCTTCTCGCCATCAACGCCCCCGGTCCCATCGTGAAAAAGGTGGCCCGGTCAGGTCTGGACAGCCTGACACCCCAGGAACGGGACCAGGTGGCTGATCAGATAGACCTTGAAAACCAGGCTCACCGGGAATACCTTCTGGATGTGTATGAGGCGCATCCTCAAAATAAGCTCAAACGCTTTGATTATTTTTACCAGGCCCAGTGTGTGTGGGAAGACACCATGGCCCAGGAGATCGCCCGCTACCTGAAGGAAACCAAGGGAAAGATGATTGTTTTTGTGGGAAATGGCCATATCATCCACCGTTTCGGAATTCCCGACAGGGTCTTGAGTCGAATTCCGGTGCAGATGGCCACAGTCCTATTATATCCCTTGACAGAGGCATCCCGCATGAATAAAAAGATGGCCGATTATGTCTGGCTTAGCAGTGGGTGTTCGGCCGGGGCGCCCATGATGCACCCTCGACCATCACATCCGACGGAGTAGTCTGGAAAGATGCACCACCATGATCCAGAATTCCACTTCTGCCCTGTGTGCGGCGGGCGTGTGCACTCAAGGCTTGTAAAGCCCGGAGAACCGGAAAGGCTGGTGTGTTCGGCATGTGATTTTGTGCTGTACCTCGATCCCAAGGTGGTGTCGTGCACTGTCTTGGAAACGGAGGGAAAAATCGTCCTGCTGAGGCGTGCCATTATGCCCGAAAAGGGGAAATGGGTCCTTCCGGGCGGATATGTGGATCGGGGCGAGCCGGTCCCCCAGGCCGCCGTTCGAGAGGCCATGGAGGAATGCGGCCTTGAAATACGGATTAAACGTCTTCTCGGCGTCTATTCCTACACCGAACACCTGCCGGTGGTCATCGTCTATATTGCGGAAGCTGTGGGAGGAACACTGATATCAGGAGATGAAACCCGGGAGGCAAAAAAGTTCTCCAGACTGGATATCCCCTGGCAGGAACTGGCTTTCAGGAGCACTGTGGATGCATTGAGGGATTATTTTTCAAGGGGTCCATCTGTTTCCGGCCGTACCTGAACAGGACCTACAAAGGCATATAATGAAAAAAACAGTATAGATAAGGAGAAACACAGAAGATGAATCTGATACCGGAGAAAATCGACGCCCTTAGCCCGGAGAGAAGAAAATCCGTCATGGAGCGGTCCATGGAGGACATCTCCTCCATCTTTGAAGATGTTCGGGCCATTGTCAATGATGTCAAAAATAACGGTGACGAGGTCGCCCTTAAACACTATCTCAAGCATAAGGCCGATATCACTCCCGCTGATCTGGAGGTCACAAAACAGGAGATCGAAGCAGCCTATACCGAGGTGGATCCAAAGGTGGTTGACGCCCTGAAGGTTGCCGCTACCAACATCACCAAATTCCATGAGGCCCAGAAGGAACGCTCCATGTGGTCCATTGAAGTGTGTGAGGGCATCCTGGCCGGACGGGTCACCCGGGCCATGGACGTGGTGGGGTGTTATATACCCGGAGGAAGCGCCGTATACCCCAGCTCCATTCTCATGACCGTATTGCCGGCAAGGGTTGCGGGTGTGGAGCAGATCGTGGCCATCACCCCGCCCGGCAAGGGGATGCAGGCCAATCCGGCCACCCTGGTGGCGGCGGATATCTCCGGATGTGATCGCATTTTCAAAGTGGGGGGACCCTGGGGGGTGGCCGGACTGGCCTATGGCACAGAAACCATGCCCAAGGTGGATAAGATCGTGGGTCCCGGGAATAAATACGTGACAGCGGCCAAAATGATGGTCTATGGCCACGTGGACATCGACTCGCCTGCCGGTCCCAGTGAGGCCCTGATTCTGGCGGATGAAACCGGCGACCCGGAACTCATTGCCGTGGATTTCCTCTCCCAGGTGGAACATGATCCGGACTCGGCTGCGGTCCTGGTGACCACATCCGAATCTCTGGCCACAGCCGTGTGTGACATCATCGCCCGGGAATACGAAACCCTGCCGCGCAAAGAGATCTTTGAATCCTCTTTGAAAAAGCATTCCTATGTGTTTATTGCCCGAGATATGGACCAGGCCGTGGCATTTACCAATGAATATGCCACCGAGCATCTCCAGGTCATGACCAAAGATCCCTTTATCACCCTGAACAAGATAAAGCATGCCGGCTCCATCTTCTTAGGACCATACGCCCCGGTGCCGGTCGGGGATTATGCGTCAGGAACCAACCATGTACTTCCCACCGGCCAGTGCGCCCGGATGTTTTCCGGACTGTCCCTGGATGATTTCATCAAAAAACCGACCTTTCAGTATCTGAGCAGAGAGGGGCTGGCCGGACTGAAAGACACCGTCATTACCCTGGCCGAGGCGGAAGGGCTTCCCATTCATGCCAAAGCCATAAAGGCCAGGTTTAAGTAGGAGGGACAGAGGTTCCAAGGTTTAAGGGTTTCAAGGTTCAAGGGTTTATCCCCTTGGGATTGAGATGGTACATCAAAACCCAAATCAGATCTTAGGAGGTTAAGAAATGGCTGTAATAAAAGGGTATAACATGCCTGATGAGCTCTACTATCACGAAGAACACAGTTGGGCCCGGGTGGATGGCAAGAAAGTGACCGTGGGGATGACCGACATGTTCCAGAAAGAGGCCGGTGATATTGTTTTTGTGGACCTGCCCGAAGAGGAAGACGATGTGGAACAGGGGGAAACCTGTGGAAAAATTCAGTCCAGAAAATGGATCGGAAAGCTGGTGGCCCCGGTATCCGGAGAGATCGCGGAGATCAACGAAGACCTTGAAGAGGACACCAGTCTTATCAACTCGGACCCGTATGGGAAGGGCTGGATCCTGGTGATTGAGGCGGAAGATGAAGACGACCTGGCGGATGAACTGGAAAACCTGATT
>JAWLET010000075.1:0-10408 GCA_041685955.1 Desulfobacteraceae bacterium
TAAAACCCCAACAGCCCCATGCTACCTCTCTTCCTCAAAGGCGATGCCGAACAGTCCCTCCGGCCGGATCAGGAGGACCAGTATCATGATGGAGAGGGCCACCGAGCCCTTCAGAAATGCGCCCATGGGGACCAGAAAGACCACCAGGACCTCGGCAAAGGCCATGACATAGGCCCCCACAAAGCTCCCCTTCATGCTTCCCAATCCGCCCAACACCACAATGGCCAGCATCATGATCAGCGGGTGCATCCACATATGCGGGTCCAATACGAAAAGGGGTACCACAATGGCCCCGGCAACAGCGGCGATCATGGCCGATATCCCCATGGTCAACATGGCCACCCGGGCCTCGTTCATTCCCATCAGATTGGCCACTTCCCGGTCCTGGGCCGTGGCCCGGAGGGCCAGTCCCAGTTTGGTCTTCATCAGAAACAGCCAGGACCCGAACAGGGCCAGGAGGGCCACGGTCAGGGCCAGAAGATGCTGGTGCGTCACCTTGACCCCCGCGATTTGGGCATATCCCTTCACCAGGGGAGGGACCCCGAGATAATGCCCCCCGAACCCGATGAGAAGGGCCTCCTGAATGACCATGGCTAAAGCAATGGTGGCAATGAGCACCGCAGCTTCATGTTCCCGTATGGGAGCGATGAAGATCTTATAACAGAGCACGGCCAGGGCGCCCACCGCCAGGACCGCCAGGGGCATGGCCACATAAGGAGAAAGTCCCAGGTAACTAAACCCCATATAGATGAAATAGGCGGCCAGCATATAAAAGGCGGTATGGGCGATATTGACAATGCGGGCCACTCCGAAAATCAGGGAAAATCCGATGGCCAAAAGCGCGTAGATGCTGCCGTTGATCAGTCCGTTAATGATGATGTTTTGGATCATGACCGTTTCAGTCCCAAAGGATCGAGGGGTTGCGCCGGGTGGTCAGGCGACGTCTGCACCCTGGAGCGTGCAACCCCTCAATCCTTCCTTTTTGGGGATTATTTCTTATATTCGTCTACCACCCAGGGCGGCATCTCATAGGGAACCGTTCCTTCATAGGTGATGCCCTTCCAGTTGAGGGGCCAGACACACATGTTCTTTCCGTCCTGCCACTGGGTGCCCAGGGCGGTGACGAACCCGGGTCCCCATTTGACGTCATGGGTTTCGTCAAAGACGAAATGGCCTGCGGTATCCATTCGATCGGTCTTTTCCAACTCGGGAACGATCTTGTCCGGGTCCAGGGAATCGGCTCTTTCGATGGCCTCGGTCAGCATAAGAATGGCGTCGTAAGTCCCTGCCGTATAGTTGGGGGCCTCCTTGAACCGCTTGCGGTATTTATCGAAAAAGGGGATGGTGGCATCCGTGATCTTGACCCGGGCATAGGTGTTGATGGTCAGGGTATAGTTCCCTTTTCCCCCTGTGGCTTCCCAGAACCCGTCCTTCTGGGCCTCCACATTGATGCCCACGGCAGGGGCCGGAACCTTGAGTTCTCCCCACTGCTTGGCAAAGGTGATCCCCACCGAGGATGAGAATGTGGTGAATATGATGTGGGCCCCGGACTTCTGCATGGCGGAGAGTTCCGCGGTGACATCCGTGGCCACGGGCGACGGTCGCCAGACCCCCACCACTTCCATGCCCATCTTGGGGAGGGTCTTCTGGGCAATGCCCACAATGGGATCCGCCCACACCGCCTTTTCCGCCACAATGGCCACCTTGATCTTGGGGATGTTCAATTCCTTGGCCATGATCTTGGCCACCATTCCCAGAAGAATAAAGTCCACCTTGACCAGGTATTTGGAATTGATGGGGGTGACCCTGAACCAATACTTATACTGATCATAGTCCTCTTTCACCCGTTCGCACAACTTGGGATGGGCTGCCCCGCACCCGATGAAGATCTTTTTGTTGTCCATGGCAATGTCCTGCATGACCAGGACCGCTTCGGTACGAAACCCTCCCACGAGATAGTTGACATCGTGTCGGGAGATGGCCAACTCCATAGCATTGGTGGCATCAGGGACGCTCAAAAACTCGTTGGAGTCCACCTTCACCAGCTTGACCGGAAGCCGGGCATCTCCCACCTGGATCCCGCCTTTGGCATTGATCTCCTCAGCCGCGAGCACGGCCCCGTTCCAGTGGCCTTCTCCCTGGGTGAACTGCATGGGTCCGATCACGCCGATCTTGATTTCGTCCGCTCCCCAAGTGGGGCCCCCCCCGGCCATGACAAAGAAAACACCCAAAAATAAGGTCCAAATAACTGTTGCTTTTTTCATGGTCCTTGCCTCCTTTCCTAACGTGTAAAGGATGTTGGTTTTTGGGAATACGCCCCTGCTCCCCTAAGGTCCAGCATCCCTTCGAATGAAACAAAACCCACGACTCCCACCGGGAATCCGTGCATTTTTTCCCTCGAAATATGCCCAGACCGCAAACAGCAAGGTTATTGATTCAGCAAAGCAAGTCCAATGGATATTGTATTGTGGGTGTTGGTTCGCCAACACCCTGTATCTATATCAAAAAAATCCTTTGAAGTAATATTGCGTCAACTGTGAACCGAATCCCTGTAATAGATAAGATCTTATGGGGTTGGATTGGGAAATTGGAAATTCGCCGGGCGGTGAATGTGTATGGCTTTTGGTCGCTATTCTTCATGATACCCCTTGGGTTTACCATCCAAAATGAGCCCCTTCGGCCAGGGTGGGGTGGATCTGAACTTAGGAAATGATATCTTTTTTTCAAGTTTACTGGTTTCTCATAAAATGTCAATCTATAAAAGTCAAGAAAAAATATCTAAATTTCAGGTTTGCACTACATTTTTCTTGACGATATCTTAGTTGATACATTAATATGCTGTTCATATCATAGGCCTTACCATGAAATGCCCCCATTTTATGTAGGAGATAACTGGAATAAACGGGAAGCCGGGAGGATCTGACCATGAAGAGCGAATACCAGACCATAACAGTGACCGACAGAGACGGAGTTGCCGTACTTACCCTGAACAACCCCCCCGTTAATCAGCTGTCCCCGGGTTTCACCAAGGAACTTAAGGAGGCGGTCAGAAGCGCTTTCGAAGATTCGGATATCAAGGCCCTGATCCTCACGGGCTCGGGAAGAAATTTCATTGCCGGGGCCGACATCACCCAGATTTATAAGGTCAAGGAGAGAGAAACTGTCTTTCCTGTGGCCCTGGAGATGGCCCATTTTCTGACCGAAATCGAGCAAGGACCCAAGCCGGTGATTGCCGCCATCAACGGGAATGCGCTTGGGGGGGGATTGGAGACCGCCATGGCCTGCCATTACCGGGTGGCCGCCCAGGGGGCCAACCTGGGACAACCCGAGGTACACATCGGGGTGATTCCGGGCGCCGGCGGCACCCAGAGGCTTCCCCGGCTCATCGGTCTTCCCCATGCCCTGGAGATGATCACTGCGGGAAAGCCCATATCCGCTGAACAGGCCTATTCCCGGGGACTGGTGGACGAGGTGGTGGGTCAGGAAGTGTTGCTGGACACGGCCCTGAAGGCCGCGCAGCGGTTCCTTTCCGGAGAACTGACCCTCTGGATGCGAAGGACCCGCAACATAATTGACCGAATTCCCAGTGCCGCCGAAAAACAGGCCCTGCTCAACTATTCCAAAATGATGGCCGCTCAACAGGCCAAGGGGTACATGGCCCCGTTTAAGGCCCTGGAGGCCGTGGAAAAAGGCCTCAGTTACGATATGGATGCCGACATTGAACGGGAGGTGGGCCTGTTTTCCGATTGTGTCGTCAGCGACGTGGCCAAAAACCTCATGGGCATTTTTCTAAACACCCGGGCCGCGGGCAGACTGCCCCGCATCAAAGGCATGGAACCGGCCAGGATCCGGAAGGTGGCCATGGTGGGCGGCGGGGTTATGGGTTCGGGCATTGTCAACCTGCTCCTTAAGGGCGGGTTTGATGCAATGCTGTGGGACATCAACCATGCGGCCGTGGAAAAAGCGCTCGCTTCGGTGCGCAAGACCTTTGACTATCCCATCAAAAAGAAAAAAATGACCCCGGCCCATGTGGACCGTATGATTCAGGATCATTTGACCCCCACCACCGCCTTGGAGGACCTGAAAGAGGTTGATCTCGTCATTGAAGCGGTGCCGGAGGACATGAAAATCAAACAGGATATCTGGAAGCGACTGGAAGGGATCTGCCGGCCGGATGCCATCTTCGGGACCAATACCTCGGCTTTGCCCGTCACCGAGATGGCCTCGGTGCTGACCGATCCGGGACGGATGATCGGCCTTCACTTCTTCAATCCCGCCCACCGGATGCAGCTTCTGGAGATCGTCTGCGCACAAAAGACCTCTGATCAGACCCTGGCCACCAGCGTGGCCTTTGCCAGGGCCATCAAAAAGGTCCCCATCGTGGTCAACGACGGTCCCGGATTTTATGTGTCCAGGCAGCTTGGGGGCCTTATGGCCGGATTCATTCCCCTGGTGGCCGAAGGGGTGGATCCCCTGGTCATTGATCAGGCCATGGTGGATTTCGGAATGCCCATGGGACCCGCGGCCCTGAGTGACCTTACGGGCATTGATATCAATTACCACGTGGCCAGGACATTTGAGAAGGCCATGGGAGAGCGGTACAAAATGCATCCCCTCACCGAGCTGATCTATGAGACCGGTTGCTATGGCCGCAAGACAGGCGCCGGCTATTTTGACTACAGCGGGGAAAAGCCCGTTCCCAACCCTCAAGTCTTTGAGGTGATCGAAAATTATCTGAGGGAAAAGGGCATTTCCCCCAAAAAGATGTCTCATGAGGAGATCGTTGACCTGATGCTGGCCAATGCCATCAATGAGGCCGCGTATATGATCCAGGAAGGGATCTGCGATCGGCCCCGGGACATGGACCTGGCCATGATATACGGCACCGGTTTCCCCCCGTACAGGGGCGGCATTCTCCGTTATGCGGATGCATGGGGAATCCGTAATGTGTATGAGTATCTGCTGAATAGGGAAGCAGAGTACGGGGTCCGGTTCAGGCCAGCCGACCTGTTAAAGGAAATGGCCGAATGCGGGGACACCTTTTACAAAGACTGAGGAAGATATCAATGGCAGAGCGCTTTATCAGCGAACGCAATCTGAAATTCATGCTCTACGAGGTCTTCGATACAGAAGCCCTTACCCGGCATGACTACTTTGCGGCCCATGATCGGGACATCTTTGACCTGGTCCTGATGACCGCGCTCAGGATGGGCAAAGATCTGCTTCAGCCCACCCTTCAGGAGATGGACAAAAACCCGCCGGAATTCGTGGATGGACACGTCAGGGTCCACAAAATGGTAAGGCCTTTTATGAAGGAATGCGGCGAGGGCGGATGGATCGGCGCCGGAGCGCCCTTTGATCTGGGAGGACAGCAATTCCCGCTCATGATATCGACCGCCTTTCGGTTTATTCTTTCCGCTGCCAACTATTCCGCCAGTGTGTACCCGCTTCTCACCAGCGGTGCGGCACATCTTATCCAATCCTTCGGCACCCAGGAGATGATTGGGGCTTATGTCCCCAAGATGTTCTCCGGGGATTGGCAGGGGACCATGGCATTGACCGAACCCCAGGCCGGAAGCACGCTTTCCGACATCACCACCAGTGCCGAGCCTACCCACAGCGGGTATTACCGGATGCGAGGCCAGAAAATCTTTATCTCCGCCGGAGAACACGACGGGGTGGAAAATGTCGTCCACCTGCTGCTGGCGAGGATCAAAGGAGCGCCCCCCGGGGTGAAGGGCCTTTCCCTGTTCGTGGTTCCCAATAAAAGGATCCGGGAAGACGGCCAGCTCATCCCCAACGACGTGAACGTTGCCGGGATCTATCACAAGCTGGGGTACCGCGGGTCCCCCATCACCCAGTTGAGTCTGGGGGAAAAGGATGACTGCCGGGGGTATCTGGTGGGTGAGCCTCACCGTGGACTTTCTTATATGTTTCAAATGATGAACGAGGCCCGGATTGACGTGGGGTTGGGCGCGGCCGCCATTGCTTCGGCCGCTTATTACGCTGCCCTGGAATATGCCCGGGAAAGACTCCAGGGAAGGAAACTTTCTGCAAAAGATCCCACCGCGCCTTCTGTGCCCATTATCCAACATCCGGATGTGAAACGCATGCTCCTTTTTCAGCGGGCCGTGGTGGAGGGCTCTTTGTCGCTCATTTTCCAGTGTTGTCAATATGCGGATGTGATCCGGATTTCCGATAAAGAGGAGCAAGAGGACTACCGCTTACTGCTGGACCTGTTGACCCCTGCGGCCAAGACCTATCCCTCTGAGATGGGCATTGTATCGGTCAGCCAGGGGCTGCAGTGTCTCGGGGGATACGGGTACTGTGACGAATTCCCCCTGGAGCAGTTTTACCGGGATGCGCGCATCCATCCCATCCACGAAGGCACCACCGGTATTCAGGGGCTGGACCTTTTGGGACGCAAGGTCATTATGAAGGATGGAAAGGCCCTGGCGCTTCTTCTTGAGGAGATGCACAAAACCATATGCGCAGGGGAAAAATTTCCCGGGCTTAAACCCTATGCCCAAAGACTGCACCATGCCCGTGAGAGACTCAAGGGGGTCACCGCGCACCTGGTCCAATCGGCGCTCAAAGAAAATACGGAAATCTTTTTGGCGGATGCCACCCTGTACCTGGAATTTTTCGGTATCATCGCCGTGGCCTGGCAGTGGCTGCTCCAGGCCGTTTCCGTGGAACAGGCCTTGACCGATGACCTGACCGATAAGGAGAGGCTTTTTTACCAGGGCAAGTTGTATGCATTCAGGTTTTTCTTCCATTATGAACTTCCCAAAGTCGAGGGACTGAGCCAGCGACTCCTGGAAAGCGATGGGTTGACCGTGGAAATGAAGGAGGCGTTTTTTACGGATTGACCATTTTTAACCTGTGCCCCGGCAGCAGGGAATAGTTGCGAACAAACCAGCGAGAAGAGGTGATTAAAAATGCCCAGGCAGAAAAGATCCGAGGCGCGTAAGGAACAGATACTCAAGGCGGCTGAAAAGGTCTTTGCCAAAAACGGATTTCACGGGGCCACCATATCAGAGGTGGCCCGTGAGGCCGGCCTCTCGGACGCAACCATTTACGAGTATTTTTCAACCAAGGAAGAACTCCTTTTCTCCATCCCCCGAGAGACCACTCGCAGGGGGATGGAAAGGATGGAAGTATACCTCAAATCGGTTCGCGGGGCCGGCAACAAGATCCGGACCATTATCTACCGTTATCTTTTGTTCTATCAAAATGAGCCGGATTACGCCTCCGTGGTCATGCTGGTCCTGAAACCCAGCCGCAAGTTCCTGGAGACAGGGGCATATCAGGTCATTCGGGAAGGATTCCGGGGGATCCTCTCCGTGATAGAAGAGGGGATAGAGTCAGGTGAATTCCGGCCCGATACAGATCCCTATCTGGTGCGGCAGATGATCCTGGGGGTTATGGAGCACATTGTCATCCGGTGGCTCCTGCTGGGCAAGCCCAAAGACCTGCTCCCCTATGCGGATCCTATTACGGATATGATTTTGGGGGGGATTGAAAACCGAGACCAGACCCGGGGATGGGACCTCCATATCAAATTGGAACCGCAGGAAGCCATCCGGGGGAAAGCAAGGCCCTATGTTTCAAAAGCAAAGCAAAAAAGCACGCCCGGGAAAAAAAAGTGAAAGGTCCATCCTCCGGGGTGAATCTGTTTTCAATATTGTGCATGATGTCTTGATGGCAAACATGTAAACAAGAAGGAGGTTGACAATGAACGAAGTGGTAATTGCAGGATATCTGAGGACGCCTCAATCCCGGTCCAGACCCAGAGACCCGGCCAGGGACGTGTTTTGCAGGTTGAGGGGGGACGAACTTCTGGCCCAGTTGCTCCCGGAGCTATTAAAGCGATCCGGAATAGAGGCCAGAGAGATCGACGACTTCATTGTGGGGTGTGCAACAGCCGTGGGCGAGCAATGGGCCTATGGCGGGCGGTTTCCCATATTCCAAGCCAACCTGCCGGAGACCATTCCGGCCAAGTTTATCGACCAGCAGTGCGGCTCTGCCATGGCCTGTGTTCAGGTGGGTTTCATGGAGATCGCGCAGGGCTTTGCGGATATCGTCCTGACCGGCGGATATGAGCACATGACCCGGATCCCCATGGGCGGTTATACCTCGGACCGGGGGCTCATCGCACCCAACCTGAGCCTGTTCGCCGACCCCGCCTTTCAGCACTGGGACATGATGACCGTCTTGAATATGGGACTCACCGCAGAGAAACTGTTCTCCGAGACAGACTTTACCAAGGAAGAGATGGACCAATGGGGGGTCCGTTCTCACCAGCTGGCGGCCCAGGCCCGGGCCGAAGGGTTCTTTAAAGACGAGATCCTGCCCATTGAGGCGGTGCAGGACGACGGTAGCGTCCTGACCGTAGACCAGGACCAGGCCGTAAGGCAGGATGCCACCCTGGAAGGTATGGCGGATCTGAAACCCTCCTTCAAGAAAGACGGTGTGATTACGGCCGGGAACTCCTCGCCGCTGAATGCTGCCGCAGCCTCCATGCTGCTCATGTCCAAGGAGACCGCTCAAAAGAAGGGAATTAAACCCTTAGGCACCATCCGCTCCATAGGCTTTGCCGGAGTGGATCCCACCATTATGGGGGCCGGACCCGTTCCCGCCAGCCGGATGGCCCTGGAAAAGGCCGGACTTGAGGCCTCGGACATCGATTTCTGGGAGATCAATGAGGCCTTTTGTATTGTGGCATTGAACTGCATCAGGGAACTAAGCATAGATCCGGACCGGGTCAATGTCATGGGCGGGGCCACCGCCATCGGCCATGCCCTGGGCGCCACCGGCATACGCCTGACAGGGACCCTGGGACGCATTTTGCAGCAAAAAGGCGGCCGTTACGGATGTGCCAATGCCTGTGTGGGCGGGGGCCAGGGGGTGGCCACTGTGATCGAGAGAGAGGAATAGGTCTCAATTATTGACAGATGCCTGGCGCCTGCTCCTGGGGTACCGTTTCATGGGGGTCGAGGGATACGAGCTTCTGGACCTGGCCAATGAGAGGGGAGTGCCCGCCCTTATGCTGACCGCCCATGCCCTCTCAGAGGAAAATCTCAAAAAATCCGCTGAAAAGGGCGCTGCTTATTATGCCCCCAAAGATGAAATGGACAAGACCAGTGTTTTTGTGGCCGATGTCCTCGAGGCCACGGAAGAGAACAAGAATCCCTGGGTCAAATGGTTCGAAAGGCTGGCCGGGTTTTACGACCGCAAATTCGGCGGCACAGACTGGCGGGAAAAGGAAAAAGCGTTCTGGGAAGAAAAGGGAAGGCCCTATACGTAGTCTCTACGGGCTCCCAAATCCGTCCCCTTTGGGGCACAACATCCAAGCTGCCGCCCCGGGAGCCCGAAACACCCCCCTCCCTGCTGAAGCCGACTCTGGCTTCGGTTTTTTCCTTGACTTAAGCTCATCTTTCAATAAAATGGCTCATAATTAAACTGTGACGTTCGTTTTCAAACGGTAATATTCAGCACGGCGGTAAGCCCTGAACCGCTGAACCTCTAAACCCACAACCGTGTCGAAGATTCCGCCGAAAGGCGGAAAACCTCTGAACCCTTCAACCTTTGAACCTGGAACCCCCAATTCATGGAGCAGCCCCTCAAATACTGCCCAGCTGACTCCTGACAGGTGTTTTACGGTCTGTTGGGAGTAAAACTTCAACACATGTGTGAGCGTTTAGTCCCCATAATTGTATGGATAAGATCCCTGGAAAAGGGATTTTTAAAAATGTCTTAAGAATTCATAAGGTTGGATTCTTTTGCTTGACTCAGGTTCCGGAATTTGTGGGTATTTCGATACAAGCATGAATGTGGCTTTACTGGCATTGGAGGCCAAGTGTCTTTTTTTCATCATTATGCGTATCATTCAATACGAAAAGATACGTGGTTCTACAGAATAACTTGTTGGCATCGGAAACACGAATGAGATTGAACTGTAAACACGTCTCGGCCGGCGAATCGGGCGGTGAAATATTCCAAGTCCTTTTCGAGGAGAAGGAAGATCAGTACGACGAACCGTACGTTCTGATACAACGTGCCTGGTTGGAGGAAGACGAGGGCGAGTTCAGCCCCATCTACGTCGAAACCAATGATCGACGTTTGATTGGTCACTACCGAAAGGTCGATGCCGTCCTCACCAGAAGCCATCTCACACTTCGCTTGCCACCGCCTACGGAAGAGATGATCGAGATCGACTTCACGACATCGGACAGCAACTTCCGGCGAGTCAAGCGGATGCTGGGGATCATGCTGCAGGGAGAGACGATCGAACAAGGATCCGGAGATGCCAACAACACGTCGGAGCTTACCTCCGGGGGCCGCGCGGACGCGTCCCCCGGAGGAAGCTCAACGTGAGCGTTAGCACACAAAGTGGTATTTTTAG
>JAWLET010000076.1:0-10395 GCA_041685955.1 Desulfobacteraceae bacterium
AGAAATCAGAAGTACCAAGGCCACGCTTTTTCCACCCACCCATAAATTCCTGCTGGAGAACATTTTGCGACAGTACCTCAGCGGTATCTTCCCAATCAGAGGTTAAAAACTCAGTTGTTTCCTTTATGGTAAACGGGTTTTCTTGCCGATCTGCGATGACCTCAAGGACCGTATTGTTGTCCCACTCTTTGTCATTGAGCATGTCCTGCACCCACTGATCCACAATGAAATCGGGAATGGTCCCGAAAATAGCCGTGATTTCCTGAATCCGGCCTGACAGAGTGTTAAAGAGCTTCTGTTCCACGCCCTTGTCATAGCGCATATTGTAAAACGGAATGCGTTTGGCGATGGTCCCCCGCTGCACTCGTCCCTTGCGCTGTTCAAGTACGGTTGGGTTCCACGGAAGATCAAGATTGATAAGGCACCCTAACTGCTGGAGGTTTAGTCCGGTACTGGCCGCATCAGTTCCCACCAATAACTTTAGTCGGCCCCGGGCCACCTTCTCTTTTAGCAGGGTGCGGTCTATACTGTGGATTCGGTCTTCATGGAACAATTTGCTCGCGCTGGTATTAGCGTAAAGGCCTATGGCTTCTCCTACATGTTTTGTGAGATATTGACAGAGGGCAAAGGCTGAATCGTAAAACTGACTGAAGATAAGAACGCCTCTCTCCAGCCAGGTTTTTCCCTCGAAATCCATTTCAAGAACTTCTCTCACGCGTTCAAACTTGGGGTCCTCTTCCCTTTCTAAATGCCGGGAAAGGTGTTCCTTCAAGCGCCCAAGCAGCTCCAGTTCCCACTCAGTAAGAGGATAAATGGATTCGGCGTCTTCATGGGGGTTCTCCTCTTCTTCAAGCCCCCTGCCCTTCAACATCTTACGTGTGGTTTTAAGCCCTGCCGTAAGAGAACTTCCTACCCGACGTTGAAGCAGTGTCTTGATGAATCCGCTGGCTTTTACCCGGCGATTCAGCGCCTTGGCAAAATCCGCCGCCAGTTCAAACGCTTCTACCATGCTGTGAGAGCACAAAATGGGTTTTCCATCGCCGAAGGGCTCCATCTCAATTCGGACCAGTTTGCCTTCCGCTTCAAGGCGTTCCCGCGACCGCTTGATGACGCGCTGGGTAAAGGGCGTCACCTCCCGCAGTTCCATAAACTCCAGTTCAGTGATGCGGGAAGGATCTATGGCATCCAAATCCGCATTGTTGGCTTGCTCATCCGTCAGTTGCAGCCCCAGGTCTTGACGGACCCAATCAAAAACCTCGGTTTTCGCGTCCAAGGGCGCGGGGAGCGGATCTCGCCAGTATTGCCATTTCTCATAGAGATTTTGAGGCACGTCCCGTCCTGCCACCAGATCGAAAATCCTCGAGCTGTCTGCGACCTGCCAACGGGAATTGGGGCTGCCCAATACCTGGGGGTTATTTACAGAAAGGATGGAAAGTAAATCCCAAAGCTCGACAGGATGCAACTGTACAGGGGTGGCCGTGGCAAAAAGGATGGTCTTGGCCCGTCCCGACAACTCCTCAGCGAATCTATAGAGCAGTTTCTTTTCAGGAGGGTTATAGACGTTGGAAGGGGCCAGGTTGCCGCGTCTGATCTTGTGGGCTTCATCCCATATGACGCAGGAAAAACGCTGTTTGAGAAGGCCGTTCACAAGCGCCTGATTTCCCATACTCCTCGGTGCGCTGGTGATGACGGAAGTGGAAACAATACCGACTTTTCGCGGACAATTGGTCGGTTTTTGAGGAAGAGCCGGATGAAACTCGTCCCGCTCCGTGGTCCATCCACCCCGGTCCCAACGGGCTGAGGGCACCCGGAGCTTCAGCCACAGTTCTTCCTGCCATTGCTCTAAAAGCGGCTTAGGGGCCAGGATCAGGATGGGTTCTGGGTCAAACGTTCCAATGAGCTTTGCCAAGGCCCCCAATTGCAGAGTCTTTCCAAGGCCCACACCGTCACAGAGCAAAAACCGCGCTCCTCTTTTGGGGTCAGACTGGTATTTTAAATGTTCCTTGAAAGCCAGATTAATAAAGTATTTCTGATGATCCCAAAAACCGAAGAGCTCTGTGGTGGTGGGCACTTCTGCCAGGAGAGGCTCGGGTTGGGGCTTTTCTCGCCATGCCCCCACGTGTTCGATGACCGTCCGACGGGACAGACGCCCAATCTGCTTGACAATGAACTCTGAAAGGGGAAACCCCTTCTCCCAAAGTGCATCGAACTCTTCCTGTAACCAGGCCACACTCTCAGGGCTGTCATCCGCCCACACCAGTTCATAATTCCGGGTCCAGGCCTTTGCGCTGTCATTGGCACTGCCGATAAACGCTATAGCCCCCCAGCTCCCTTCAATTACCCCGCCTTTGCCGTGCACAAATCCAAACTGGGCATCCGGCACAATGCGAATTTTAAACACCCGGCCTTCTTTTTCGGCTGAGGTGATGAGGCGATGAAGCACAGAGAGGCGTTCCTGGGCCGCAATCCCGTGGACGTCCACCAGGTGAGTGAACTTCCCGGCATTCCAGGTCAATCGGAGCAGACTTTCCTCCAATTCCTTTCGTCTGGGACCTGTGGCCATCCGGACGGTGCGAAGGTCCTCTGGATTTACCTCCGTATTGCAGATGATCCGGACTTCCGGAATGTGAGTCATTTCTTCGCCGGCCAATTCCAGCAGGCTGCTCTGGAAATAACCGGCAATGCGGTGGTAGCGCTTAGCTCCGTCAAGACGGTTTTTCAGAAAGGTTTCATAGAGGCCTGCCCGGCGTGAGCTGTAGCGGTGGAGCATGGAGACTTCCTTTTAAGGCTCTTGTTTTTTGGACACCTTGCCCATGCCTTTTCAGATGGTTTGTCTCTGAATGAATGCCAATCAAGTACCCGTCAAGTAACATGATTGAAGCTAATATACTGAAATGACTTGTTTTTATGCTGATATTGAGATTTAAACCCTATCTCCAGTCAAGCAGTAATCAAGTACTCTTCACCAAAAAGACTGACCTATCCCTGGTTCTTTTCGAGTATCGACTTTACCACCTCTTTACCCTTTTCAGTGATACGATAGCGTTGTAGGGGACTCCGGGGTTTGTCCGGCTCTGTCTGTTCAATAAGTCCGTTCTTCAGCGCTCGACCTAAAATGGCAGTGCGAAAATGCTTCCGGCTTCGATACCCCATGCTGATCATCAAGTCAGCCAGCGTTGAAGGTTCTGCACAGGCTTTAAGCAGATGAAGCATTTTGTCGTCAACTTGGGTGGTAGCTTGGGTGGTAGCTTGGGTGGTAGCTTGGGTGGTAGGCCGTTCAGGGATTTGGTCCCTGTCACCCATCTCCGGCTGGCGATAGGCCGTTACTCGAAATCCCCCGCTTATCTCTTCAAATTTTGGAATGGGTAAGCCATGATCCCTGAACCCGTCCAGGATTCTGCGGATACCTGTTCCATACTTTTCTATCAACCCTGCTTCCTTGAAGATATCTGCTATCTTACGGTTCCGAACCGTAGATACGTATGCTCCACTCAGAAGTTTTTCTACTGTCAGCCCCGGCGGCAGAAGTCCGGGATTGAATACCTCAAGCCGATCATCAAAGATTTTTACAACCGAGTCAGAGGAGCTTGCGTAGTCCCGATGGACAATGGCATTGATAACGATTTCACGTAATGCCTCTATGGGATAATCCCACCGCTCCTCCCTTCGCGGCGCCCCTGTTATCACATAGGCCTTGTTGATATGCTTTTTGATAAAGGCCATTACGCCTTCCACTTCGGAAATGAGATCGGTCTTGAGTCGGGCGCCATCCTTGATCATGGTCGGCGTCTGAAATCGTCCCAGTTCGATGGTAGTGAAACTGGTCTCACCAGCGGCAAACAGTAAAAACGCGGCCCGTGTGATACCTCCTTCCCGCAGGAGTTCAAATTTACGCAACAGGGTTAAGGGGTCTTCAAATGTCAGGGAGTCGTGGCTTGTCCTGAGGCTCTCTGCAAAAGCCAGCACCTTGTCAATAGAGATATCTTCAACCGTGTGCGCATCATCAATGGTGTAGTCCCAGCTTGTATTAAAGGTCTTGAGGTGAGCGTCCACCACTTCAGTAAGCGTCATCTGATGATTGGAATTCTTCACACGTTTAAAATACCGGCCCCGGCAGGCCACAGGTTTAATAGGGTGTTCTGGTACCGACAAGATAAAAACGGATCTTCCCTTTAGTTTGAGGCTTTCTGCATCCGGAAACAACGCATTGCCGGTATTCTGCTTGATCTGGTTGATCCAGTTCTGTACCGTTTCCTTCCCCTCCTCAATCCCTTTTATCTCACGAGAATCTGAAACGCCCAACATGACTCTTCCGCCTTTACTGTTGGCAAATGCGGCCAGGGTTTCGATGACCTGTCGGTCGAAACCCTCCTTAAACTCCACTGTTTCCGACTCGCCCTTTCGGAGCAGAGCCAGTGCCTGTCTTGGTTTCAGAGTCAAAACGAAATCTTTCCTTTAAAAAGCCGTACCCGTTTTAAGCGAAGATTTCCGCTTAGCCCTTCCAATGTTCCACTCCCAACTGCAAAGCTGAAAGATTATCCTTGTAGGACTGCCAGTGGGGCAAATAGGCGGTTGTTTCACGAAGGTATGCCAAAATCGGGCCATGCCTTGTGGTCCGAATATTCCAGAAATCCGTCGCATCCACCAAGTGTTTGACCGCACGATCAACGTCCGTGCCGGCCTGAAGCAGATGCAGTGCGTGATAAATATGTCGTAATGGAGAATGGTGCCAAAGCCCCCTGTCCGAGGCCGGTACATCTTCAAAGCGATGGGCATCAGGACGGGGCAGTTCCTCAGGCAGTTTTGTGCGGGTGTCGTTGGCCTTTGTAGGCCCCAGAAGACTTCCATAATTGGGCAGGCCGTAAGCCCGGCCAAGGTCCTGAAAGACGCCGATCTTAAATACCCCTTGGGCCTCCTGCTCCAGTCCTTTTAGGAGGAACTTCTCCTCCGGACTGAACTCACGCCAGAACTGATAGGGTTCCCCAGAGCCTGTTTTCTTAATGGCCTGAACCATGGCAGGGGGCACCAGAAAATCCGTAGCCGTCCGTTTGGCATTTTCCATGAGTGCCCGCAGAGCTGATTGGCCCCTCTCTGCATTGGGCGTCTTGAGTTCGGCTTCGAGATCCACTCCATCAATTGTAGCATACCCAGTCACCACTTCAGCCGCTGCAGCCTGGGCCGCCAAGAGATAATCCGTATCTGTATAGCCACATCGGGCCATCCTTCCCTCGATCTGACTCTCCCGCATCCAGGAGATGACTTCCTTTACCCGCTTGTTTACCTGCGGCGTAATGAAATCGGTAAACCCGGTCTTATCATCCGTACGTTTTGTAAGGACCATGTTGTAGGTGGCTTGGACGTAGTTCCCCCTTCTTGTGCCAAGGCCTGGTGTTTCCGTGGCCACACTCCAAACCTGTTTCACCTGCAAACCAGCGGCCCACATAATGAGTGCAAGATCCTCCCATACGTCCGTGGACTTGTGCGTGAACATGAGAACCTGGGTGCCATTATCGGGCATGTTTTCCGCCAAACGTCTATAGCATTGGGCCATGGCGAGACGAAAAGGTGCATCGCTTCCTTTGACCGCCCTGGCGCGCATGGAATCGGTGTACCAATCCGGAAAGGCAGCTTTGAGATGGGGTGCATACCAAGCAAGAAAAAACTCGGAGAGTTCCTCGTAATTTACAGCATCGGCGTAGGGTGGATCTGTGATCCATATCAAGCAATTTTCCCCTGTTTCCCGTGCGTCGTCCAAAACAACTTTCTTATCGACTCTTAGCTGACATCCTCGGTGCTTCTGGGTGAGTTGTGGTTCTAAGGCTGTGAGTCCACGACCCGGCGGATTGGGAAATGTATTGAGCGCTTGATTGTAGAAGACCGCACGGGTGCCTCCAATACCACCCCCTTGGGATACCTTCCAGTGGCATAATTTGGAGTTGCTATCCAAGGTTCTCCCCAGATTCAGTACAAGCGCCGCTCGGACCACAGAATCACAACCCGCCAACAGGCTTGAGTAGAACCCGTTCATCAGTAACTGTCTGGGCGTAAACAAGTGATGCCAGTAGGTCCACCCCCTCGTCCGAATGGGTTCAATCGTTTTCTCACCCGGCTCAATCCGCCAACTCGGAATCCAGCCCGCCGCCTGCCAATCATCAAATACGTCGAGCAGCATCTCCCGAAGTTTTTGTTCCGTATCCACATCATGACTCAAGGGTTCCCGGTAAACAAGATCCCCCCTCCGGGTACGGCCCTTCTTGTCCAGCCAGTCAGGTTTTCGCCAACGGATACAATAAAGACGCTCCTGAAGCACGTCGTCGGGTCGCGGCTCAATATCCGTCTTTTCCCATTGCCTTAGTCCACCTGCATTCTCAATAAGCTGTTTGTAGGGAATCGTCGGCTGTGTTTTTTCCCAGACCCCTTGCCGCCTGAATACCTCTCGCAATGGTTGAGGACAGACAATATCCTGGCCCTGTTTAGTCCCTTTATCGGCTTTGGCATATCCGGCCCCATTGGTATGGACTTTGAAACCAAAACTCTTCTCAGCCTCAATGGGGACCAACTCCACCCACGTTTTGGTTTTGGGTGCAATGATCCAACTGGGACATACAGGGATCTGCCAACCATCCCACTCAGGGACTTTCACTTCCTGGCAATAGAGATAGGCCTCGGCTCGCCATCCTTCCTGACTCGTTTCCAAACCATGTTCCAAAATCCATTTGTCTACTTCATCGTACAGCCGCTTTTGTTCGTTGCGTATTTTCTCGCGGAATTCGTCCGGTCCGCCGATGATATTGAGTGCTCCCCAGGTGAGAAGACAGGCGACCGGGTTGAGATCAGACGCATACACATCACAGCCCAGGGCCGCTGCTTCAAAAGGAATGGATCCGATACCGCAAAAGGCATCCCCGACCTTCAGCCGCTTACCGAATTTTCGCTCGGCCAGTTCCTGAACAAGATCGGGCAGAGTTTCGGTCGAGGTGTCCAGGTAGGCATTGATTTCTTTCCACATCTCCTTAGATGGCCCGTTGATCTGTTCCACACGACAGCAGTATTCTCTTTGTCGGGTATGTCCCAGGGTGTAGAAGACCCTCTTCTCAAGGTTCTTTTTCAGCTCCCGGTCGCATTTTCGCTGCCAGCGGTCTTTATCCTCGAAGAGCGCTTCACGTTCTTCGGCTGAAGCCAGGGGCCAGCACAGTCTTGCAGGGAGGCCTTTGACCTTTCGTTCCCACATGCCCACATCATCGAGACACATGCATTTGAGGAAAACTTCCAGATCGTCCCCCCAATATTCAGGATCATCCGATGCTGGGAATACCGTTCCGAGGATGATGGCCCGTGTGAGCACCAGCGGTTTGGCTCCCCACCATTTTCCAAGGGAAGAAAGCACCTTGGAACCTTTCGCGTCACGCTCCCTATAGCTTTCAAGCGATAGCGGCCCAATGGGAAACTGCACTTCAATAAATGATTTTTGTGTCATATCAAAACAGGTTCAACTGCTCAGGGATGTTGTCATCGCTTTTCTTTTCCGTTGTTTTGCTCCCGCCACTGGAAGGGGCTTCTTCTTTGGCTGTTTGGTCTTCCGTTGTCGTTTCATGCTGCTCGCTTTTCCATTCCCGCCGGCTTTGGTCCCGGACTTGGTTTGGCTCCCACGGGAGGGTATAGGGGAGATGGGCAGGCTTTTTTTTTGAGCCGAATCCGCACTTACCGATCTGGAATCCCCGGGCTCTGAAAGGGCATGAAAAAGCGCCCGTCGCCAGCCGATACCCGGACCTTGTCCAGGGGCCGAGCCTCTGCTGAACAGCCACCATCGTTCCTCCCGGGCCAGTTCCCGCCATCCGTGAAGGATGGTCTCAACACGTTCCTCCGCGCCTTTCTCCATGAGGACCCAGAGGAGTACCGCCAGTTCCCGTCCCAAAAGCGGACCCAGCCGGTTGATGCCGGTTTTGAGGGTCGGCTTCTTTCGGGTTCGCTCCTCTTCTCCCATGCCGAAGATCAGCTCTCGAACTGCTCGAACGCTCACCTTTCGCCACAGGGCCGTGGAAACGACGGCCAATTCGCTTCGCCTGGGGCCTCGCTCGGTTTGGATGACCGCCTCCAGCCGGCATTCAGCGGCCTTACCGGTATTGTAGTAGAATTCAAAGGTATCACCCTTTTCATCCACTGTACCAAAATCATGGATGGGTGGTTGTGTCATTGGGTAATTAACCCCGCTTCGATCTTAATGCTGGCATTGATTTGCCATTGCTTCAAGTCCTTGCCGGTGGCAAAATGAAGTTGATCAAATCGGAGGCACCATTCTCCTCCTTCGGGCACCTCTTTGTCCAGAAACTCAAAAGCCGATACAATCCGGGCTGGGTTCAACGCGGTCTGTCGGTCCCAGGTAAGGGTTACCGAATTATTCTCTGCGGCCACCGTCACCTTGGCCTGCACCATGCGCAAATCAGCTGTGTCAGGCAGGCTGTTCAGAAATTTGTATGTATCAGAACGGGTTACCAGATTAAAAGCTCGGCCTTTGACCATGGCGGGCTTTTCCGGATCCAGCAAAACGGTGTCGTCTTCCCCATCCTTTTTGGATTTAGGCACGGGTATGGATTCCTCCTTGTGGATCAGGCCCTTTTCCGCATACAACCGCACCGTACTCCCTTCAGCCGCCTCAATGCCCAGCTCCTGGTAAGGCTTCCCATTGTTTGCCGGGTCTGCACCGTCCGTGGTAAACAGGAGCTTGCAGGAAGGTGGCACTACTTTGACCTTGAGAATTTGTTTGCCCGGATTCGTAGAGGCAATAAAATCATACGCCAGATCAATGGTATTTTCGATCCGATATGGAGTGCCTTCTTTGTTGTTCCCGCTGGAATCCACGGCCTTGAATTCCAGGATCATGGCGTTGGAGACCACCGGTTCGGTCTCGCTGGCCGACCTCCATTCACCCGCATCCTCCCTCATATAAAGTTTGTCGGCATGGGCCAGTTTGATATCAGTAGTGGTGACGGTGCCGGTTTCGCTGTCCCGCGCGTATTCGATGACCACCCCGGTTACTTCTTCAAAAGGAGGTTTTTGGATTTGGCCGCCGTCTTCGCGCCATTCGCCGGCGGTGAGCAGGGCCTCCCGCATCCGTTCGAAGGTGCCGGGTTCGGTCCACAAAATGTGTCCTCGGGATGCAGCCCCCTCTTTAATTTGCTCCCAGGTGGTACGTCCCGTATTCGGAAATAGGAAAGTCTCCAAACGACTGCGAAGGGGCTGATAGACCTTCACCTTGTCTTCATTCGGCCCGGGAGAGAATACCTGGTATTTGCCGGCATCGCGCAGGGTGGCCTCCACCACAAACTCGCCCTTAGAAGCCTCTTCATTGCGGTAATTCACATGGTGCCCGGTTTTCTCATCTATATACGAATCCAAGAGTGGGGCAGCCACCAGCGTTGTTTCACCCTCGTCGTCTCCAAGGGGATAATGAAGCTTATTGAAAACCCCCTTGATGGCAATGAAGAGTTCGGTCTGGTAATCGGTTAGATTGTCCTTTGCCTTCTTGTACTGACTGTCGTCAGGCGTGAGATCGCTTACGACCTGGCGGATGGCCCACAGTCGCTCCGCCTTTTTGTTTACATTAAAGATCCCGGTCTGATCCACCGCTGTAAGGAAGGCCACCCGGTTTTTGTATTTCTCATTGTTGAGGAATCGGTGGATATCCGTGTCAGGGCGACAGATCACCAAAGTGATCCGATCTCGTTCCAACTGGACTTGGTCCAATGCCGGCAATACCGCGACCTTTTGGTAGCAACGCCGGTCATGGGGCTCAAACATCTCGGTAAGCTTCTTTTGTACCTGATCGTCGCGTTCCATGTGGGTACAGGCCTTCACATAGGTGTTCACCTGTGCGTTCAGGTTCTTCTGACGATGAAAATAGTATCTGCCCGACTGGGTCTGCTCAATATACCAGCAGGTATCGTAGAGCTTTTTCAGGGCATCGCGCATCCCAAGGATCGAGCGGCCCGGGGCCAAGGCATATTCAGCCACTTCCGCCTCGGTGAGCCCCCGGGGACGAACCTCAGACAGAGAGGAAGCATAAATCCAGTGGGCACATCGCCCAGCCAGGCCATCGGTTTCGCCGTGCAGGCTTTCGGCATGAGATGTGCCGCTGTTGGCGATGTCGGTTTGAAGGGCATCCTGGAGGGATTTTTTGATTTCAATAAACCGGCTCGAGACATTGGAATCATTGAGATCAGCGCTTTCAAGGGAGAGGAGATAATGACGCCCGACCTCGTGTTCGCCCTTTTCCCACAGTCCGCGCACAATCGTGGCTATCAGGCGAATCACATCTCGTGTTTTCTGAAAACCGGGATTATCATTGAAAGAAGCGATGAGGTGTTTCGTGGAGAAATGAAATGGATAAGAAACCAG
>JAWLET010000077.1:0-10334 GCA_041685955.1 Desulfobacteraceae bacterium
GAACCCTGTAGCCCCGACAGGTCGGGATCTACGCCTGAGGCGCACAAGTCCGCTTCGCTCCGACAAGCAGCGGGGAATGCGCTCGCTGAGCATTTTCATGAAATCTATGCAATTTGCTGTGCATGCCCATAGGTATGTTTGCGGCTTTTACTCACCACCGGATTAGCGGTTGACAATCCAGCCGGAGTATCCCTACAATTAATGATTTTCATTCGCGTACCCTGGTTTGTTTTATGCATGAAATGTCCATAGCGCAAAGCCTCATAGAGATTATTGAAGAAGAAATGCGGAAGCATGACGCAAAATTCCTCCGAGCAGTCAGGCTGAACATTGGTCAACTCTCTGCAGTGGTTCCTGAATCACTCTCTTTTTGCTTTGATGTGATTACGGCGGGCACGCCCCTCGAGGGTGCTGAACTCATTATGGAGATCGTCCCCTTGAAAGGGGTTTGCCGAACCTGTGGACAGACATTTGATATTGAAAACTACGCTTTTTCATGTCCCGAGTGTCGCAGCACGGGAATTGAGACGGTTTCGGGGCAGGACCTGTCCATTGTGGAGATGGAGGTGGACTGATCAGAATTAGATTTTGATTATTGAAAATTGGTTTTGACAGGTCCGGTGGGTTGGTATTGGAGACTGATTATTCCAGGCCCGTCCGGCGGGCCCTGTTATGCAACACAAAGGAGTAAGAAAATGAAAGTATCTGTGGTTAAAAACATCCTTGAAGCCAATGATCGTATCGCCCAGGAAAACCGGGCGATTTTTGACCAAAAGAGCCTGACGGTCTTTAATCTTATGAGTTCCCCGGGGGCCGGAAAAACCACGCTGCTGGAAAAAACAATAGGGGCACTGCATGAGTCCTTAAAAATAGGCGTTATCGAAGGAGACATCCAATCCTCCCATGATGCCCAACGGATTGCGGACAAAGGCATCCCCGTGGTCCAGATCAATACAGGCGGGGCATGCCATCTGGATGGGAACATGATCCGGGACACCTTTAAAGATTTTGATTTCGACGCCCTGGACCTCCTTGTGGTGGAGAATGTGGGAAACCTGGTCTGCCCGGCCGAATTCAAGGTGGGGGAAGATTTCAAGGCCATGATCCTGAGTGTTACGGAAGGGGACGACAAACCCGCCAAGTATCCGCTCATGTTTCGCGAATCCAGGGTCCTTCTCATCAATAAAATCGACCTCCTTCCGTACCTGGACATCAGCATGGACCGGATCAAAGCGGAAGCGTTGAAGGTCAACCCCCATCTGGTGATATTTGAGGTGTCGTGCAAGACAGGGGAGGGGCTGGACCAATGGTATGCGTGGCTCAGGGAGACGGTGAGACACAGGAACGCGGCCTGAAACCCACTCCCGGACAACCAATCATGAATGAACGGTTCAAAGGCGCTGTTCAGGGGATCGTTCAGGGGGTGGGTTTCCGTCCCTTTATTTACAGGCTTGCCAACCGATATAGCCTCTCCGGATATGTGACCAACACACCCACAGGTGTGGATATTGAAATCCAAGGACCGGAAAACAGGATCCGTCAATTCATAGAGGCAGTAACGGCCCAACCGCCTCCGCTGGCCCACATCGCCTCTGTTCAATGGGGGGCGGTCCCCCTCCAAGGGGAAGGTGCTTTTCACATCAGGACCAGCCGGGCCGGCGAGGAACGCTCCGCCCTCATTTCCCCCGACGTCAGTGTATGTCCCGATTGCCTTCGGGAGATGTCCGATCCCTCCAATCGGCGGTTTCAGTACCCGTTTATCAACTGTACCAATTGCGGGCCCCGTTACACCATTATTCAGGATATCCCCTATGACCGGTCCACCACCACCATGCAGGTCTTTGCCATGTGTCCGGCCTGCCGTGCGGAATATGAAGATCCCGGTGACCGCCGGTTTCATGCCCAGCCCAATGCCTGCTGGGAATGCGGCCCGCAAACGGCGCTTCATGACGCAGACGGAAATCCAATTAAATGTCCCGATCCTGTTTCAAAAAGTATCTCACTCCTCAAAAAAGGGGCCATACTCGCCATTAAGGGGCTGGGCGGGTTTCACCTCGCCACAGATGCTTCAAACCATCAGGCAGTGACCCGATTGCGAAGAAGAAAACATCGTGAAGAAAAACCCTTAGCTATAATGGTTAAACAATTAGATGATGTTTATGAACTGGCCCATGTAAGTGAGACGGAGGCAAAACTGCTGACCTCACGCCAAAGACCCATCGTCCTTCTCAGGAAAAGACGTTCTCTTGAGATTTCCCCCCAGGTGGCGCCCAAAAACAGCCATGTAGGCATCATGCTTCCCTATACCCCGCTCCATCATCTGCTTCTGGATGAGCCGCTTAAGGCCCTGGTTATGACCAGCG
The DNA here is from genome assembly GCA_041685955.1 of Desulfobacteraceae bacterium. Classification (GTDB taxonomy): domain Bacteria; phylum Desulfobacterota; class DSM-4660; order Desulfatiglandales; family Desulfatiglandaceae; genus JAIPDZ01. The sequence continues at coordinate 2,364 of JAWLET010000077.1, forward strand.
GCAACAAGACAGAAGAGCCCATTAACACCAAAAACCAGGAGGCTTTTAATAATCTTTTTGGGATTGCGGATTACTTTTTGACCCATAACCGGGGGATCTATCTCCGGGCCGATGATTCCGTGATGAAGGTCATTGACCATGTGCCGAGACAGATCCGGCGATCAAGAGGCTATGCGCCCGGTCCCCTTTTTCTTTCTCCTGATTTGAGTCCCTTCCCTTCGGTGCTTGCAGTGGGTGGAGAACTCAAAAATACCATTTGCCTGACCAAAGAAAACCGCGCCTTTATGAGCCAGCATATCGGAGACATGGAAAATCTGGAGACCCTGGATTTTTTTAATCTGACCATCAATCACTTACAACGGATTCTGGAGATTCAACCCGAAGTGGTGGTACATGACCTGCATCCGGATTATCTGAGCTCCAAATTCGCAAAGCATGAACCGCAAATCCCTGTTGTGGCGGTTCAGCATCACCATGCCCATGTGGTGGGGTGCCTTGCGGAACACGGGCTGGCAGAACCGGTGATCGGCGTGGTCCTGGACGGAACCGGGCTGGGTACGGACAGCCGGATATGGGGAGGGGAAATCATGGTCTGTGATCCGGTCTCATTTGAACGGAAAGGACATCTTGCCTATGTGTCCCTTCCGGGCGGAGATGCGGCGGCCCGCTTTCCATGGCGAATGGCCCTGAGCTACCTTTACGAGGCCTTTGGCCATGAACTTTTTAACCTGTCCATCCCTTTTGTACAGCACCTTGATCACGAGGAAGCCGGGCTCATCCTGCACATGGTGCAAAGGGGAATCAACTCACCCTTGACCTCAAGCTGCGGCAGGTTGTTTGATGGGGTAGCGTCCCTGATCGGTCTCAGGGACAAAATCGCCCATGAAGGACAGGCAGCAGTGGAGCTTGAGATGTGCCAGTCCTACACGGAAAACGGGCACTACCCGTATGAAATAAACCAGGACGGGGCACAATGGCTGATGTCCGGACCGCACCTCATCAAAAGGGTGGTCGACGACCTGTGCGCAGGCATAGGGCAGGACATCATCAGCCGGCGGTTTCATAATACCATGATAAGGATGTTGACGGATGTCTGCACCAGAGTAGGGAAAGAGACCGGGGTGGACCGCATCGCCCTCAGTGGCGGTTCTTTTCAGAACATGACCCTGTTGACCGGGCTTACCCATAGGCTCAGGGTAGAGGGATTCAAGGTGTACAGCCATACGCAGGTCCCCACCAATGATGGCGGGCTTTCCCTGGGACAGGCGGTTTGCGGGGGCCTGACCTATTCCGGCATCAAGGGGATATTCAAGGAATCATATGAAATACGTCGATGAATACAGAGACAGGACAATAGCCGGGGCTTTGGCCCGCAGGATTGAGGCAGCCTCATCCAAACCGGTTCGGCTCATGGAGATCTGCGGCACTCACACCATGGCTGTTTTCAAGCACGGTATTCGAAGCCTTCTGCCGGATACCATAGAGCTGGTTTCCGGGCCGGGCTGCCCGGTTTGCGTGACAGCCATGGAAGAGATCGACCGGGCCGTGAACCTGGCCGGAATGCAGGATGTGATCGTGACCACCTTTGGTGACATGCTGAGAGTGCCCGGAAGTGAGACCTCTCTCAAACAGGAACAGGCCAGGGGTGCGGACGTGAGAATGGTTTATTCCACTTTTGACGCCCTCAACATCGCTGCGGAAAACAAGAATCAGGAGGTGGCCTTTCTCGGGGTGGGATTTGAGACCACCGCCCCCACAGTGGCCGCTGCCATAAACACGGCCCACGACCGGGGACAGTCCAATTTCTCCGTCCTTTCCGCGCATAAACTGCTCCCGCCGGCCATGAATGCCCTCCTTGAGGGAGGTGATCTCAAAATCGACGGCTTCATCTGCCCGGGCCATGTGACCACCATCATCGGGACCTCCTCCTATGAAGGGGTGGCGCGAGACTACCACACCCCGTGTGTGGTGGTCGGGTTTGAGCCCATTGATATGCTTCAGGGAATCCTCATGTTGGTGGAGCAAATAGAGGCGGGGAGGGCCGAAGTGGAGATCCAGTATACTCGAGGCGCATCCGAGCAGGGAAACCCTGAGGCCTTGCGCCTGATGCATGGGGTGTTTGAGGCCTGCGATTCACCGTGGCGGGGGCTTGGGTCCATACCCCTCAGCGGTCTGACGCTGCGGCAGACCTATTCGGCGTTGGATGCCAAAAAGCGTTTTGATCTCAATGTGCCCCCGGCCAAGGAACCACCGGGATGCCGCTGTGCAGATATCCTCAGAGGTGCGGCAACACCGCCGATGTGCAGGCTTTTCAGGACCGTTTGCACCCCTATAAAGCCGGTGGGTCCCTGTATGGTCTCCAGTGAAGGCACCTGTGCAGCCTATTTTAAATATCATGAATCCGCTTAACGGCAGACAACAGTTGTTTGCCGGGACTGCTATGGCCATATGAAAAAATACATGTTTGATACCCTCACCCTCTCCGATCTTCCGGTAAAAAACGCCGGTATACTGAGAAGGGGGAGGAATACAAGGCCCGTAATCTGGAGAGTGGAAGAGGCGGCTACCCGGGCCGTTGTCAAGGATTTCAGTAGAAACGGACTGTTTTTTCGTCATGTGATCGGCCGATTTCTGGTGTGGCGGGAGAAAAAGGCCTACCAGCGATTGAAAGGGCTTAGGGGAGTACCCGTCCTGTACAGGGTGATAGATGGACTGGCCCTGGTTTTGGAGGAGATTCCCTGTGAAAGCCTGGAGAATCTTGAAAAACGGCAGAAGCTCCCTGAAGCTTTTTTCCATGAACTGGAGATGCTGGTGGCCAGAATCCATGAACGGGGCATGGCCCACTGTGATCTGAAACGTGCCCCCAATACCCTCTACAGTCATGTTGACGGACATCCCTACATCGTAGACTGGGGGGCCTCCATCTCTGAAAAAGAGATGAAAATACCCCCCCTCAATTTGGTGTACAGAAGGTTTGTCCGTGATGATGAGATGGCCATCATTAAACTGAAGTTGCGGCACAGACCCGAGGCCGTAAGTCACACTGAAAGGATCCGCTACCAATATCGCGGGAGGGGAGAACGGTTTATCAGGGTCTTGAGAAACTGGGCCAGGGACATTTTGCAAAAAATCGTATGAGGGCTTAACCCTTCATGCCTCATACGATTCATCTACCAGGGAAACCATTGTTTTGCGGGCCACACCCCTGCCGATGGCAAGCCGGGTATGGCCGTGTCCTAAGATGAGCCGTCCCATCCCTGAATTGTTGATCACTTCAATCACATCGCCGGGCCTTAGCCCCATGGCGGCCAGTTTGGCCCGCCTGGCTCTGCCCCCGCCGATTTCCCTGACGACCACGGTTTCCCCAGGCCGGGTCAGGGCCAGGGGAAGCAGCGGTCTGCGCTTAGCAGTGCATTCCGAACAGAGACCATAGATATCCATCCTGTGCTGGAGCATATAAAATCCATGCCTGGCAGCCACTTCCAATTGAAGCTGTTCGATGTCTTCATCAGCGAATTCCGAAATCTTGCCACATTTGGTGCAGATCAGATGATCATGGTGTTTTCCCAGGTGCCGGTGTTCATACCGAATGGGTTGGTCCTCGAACTGTTTTTTCTGCGCAAAACCGAGATCCACCATTCGATTCATGCACTGCTTGACAAACTCGGAGGTAACATTTAGGCCTCTCGCGGTGACCAGACCGAACATTTCCTCTAATGTGATATGTTTTTCTGTACTCAGGAAAATGTCCAAAATAGCCATTCGCTCTTCGATTCGGTCCGTACCGTCTGACTCAATGAGGGTTCTGAAATTTGCCTTTTCAAGATGTTTATTGTTGAACATAACGTCATCTATCCTATCTTTTTTCTTCAGGTTCGTACACCTCTGCAAGACCCATTCGATGCCAGGGAATATAGTGTTCCACCCAGGACGAGTCAAGTCCGGGAATATTTCTCTTGCCGAAATGGGTTGCGTTTCTGTGCGATTGGACTGGGCCCGGCTCAGACGCAGTGCATTTTGGAGAAAGCCTGTGTCAACCCTGAGTTTTCTGTGGTAAACTGGCTCACCGAACAGATCAAAACTTTCGCTTAACAAAAGAATTTTGATATGGTAGATCCGAAATCAACCGATAGGTGTAGAACCGACCGACCCACAGGCTCGACAGGGTATCCATAAAAGGTTACACCTTGCTTTAAGAGATGTCCGTAATATTCTTATTTTAATACTTTATTTTGCAATACCATAAGTAGGAAAAAAGGAATTTACCGAATGTTCACCGGCTTAATTGAAGGGATCGGGACCGTAAGAGGGATCCGTCGTTCCGGGGGTGATGCCAGCATTACCATTGTTCCGCCTTCTTATATGGTCGATTTCAAGGTGGGGGAGAGCATCGCGGTCAACGGGGTATGCCTGACAGTGACCGGAACCGGTGTGGCAATATTCACCGCGGACGTTTCCATGGAGACCCTTGCCAGGACCACGCTGGGTGAGCTGGAGCCCTCACAGAGGGTGAACCTTGAAAGGGCCTTGCGCCTTACCGATCGTCTGGGTGGACATCTGGTATCCGGTCATGTGGATGGCATTGGAAGGATTTCAAGCAAGAAGCAGCGGGCGGCTTCGTGGTGGTTTCGAATCCATGTGGATGAATCCATATCCCGCTACATGATCGAAAAAGGCTCCATTGCCGTAGATGGGATCAGTCTGACCATTAATACTTGTGCAAAAGATTTTTTTGAGGTAAATATCATCCCCCAGACTCAGATGGAGACCACGCTTTTGAAAAGAAGTGTGGGAGACGGGGTAAACATAGAGACGGATTTAATTGGGAAATATATAGAAAGATTACTTTCAAGGAAGGGAGAAACCCGAGAGTCAACACCAGCTTCACGCATTGATTTGGATATGCTGATGAAATACGGGTTTGATAAATAATATGCCGATTGCAGAAATAAAAGATATTCTGGATGATTTCAGGCAGGGAAAAATGATCATCCTTGTGGATGACGAGGACCGGGAAAATGAAGGGGACCTGACTATTGCTGCGGAAAAGGTCACCCCTGAGGCCATCAATTTTATGGCCAAATACGGCCGGGGGCTCATCTGCCTTGCCCTTGGGCCCGAGATCGTGGAAAACCTTAAGCTCAGCCAGATGGTGGAAGAGAATCGATCGTCTTTTCAGACCGCGTTTACCGTATCCATTGAGGCGGCAAAGGGGGTGTCCACAGGCATATCAGCGGCAGACCGGGCCCATACCATACTCACGGCCATAGCGGATAACGCCAAACCAGAGGATCTGGTGCAGCCCGGGCATGTGTTTCCCCTCAGGGCAAGGCGGGGAGGGGTGTTATTCCGAACCGGGCAAACCGAAGGATCTGTGGATCTGGCCCGGCTTGCAGGACTCAAAAATGCCGCCGTCATATGCGAGGTTATGAAAGATGACGGGACCATGGCCAGACTTCCGGACCTGGAAAAATTCGCCGAAGAACATGACGTCAAAATCGCCACGGTGGCGGATATCATTTCTTACCGAATGCGGACGGAATCTTTTGTGCACAGAGCGGCTGAAACCGTCCTGCCCACCCCTTTTGGTGAATTCAAGGCCGTTGCCTTTGTCAATGACATCGACGAGTACGAGCATCTGGCCCTGGTAAAGGGGGATATTGACCCTGAAAAGGAGGTTCTGGTCCGAGTCCACTCCGGATGTCTGACCGGAGATGTATTCGGGTCCTACCGTTGTGACTGTGGCGAACAATTAGAGAAGGCCTTGCAGATGGTTGAGGAGGAGGGTTTGGGGGTGATCCTTTATCTGCAGCAGGAGGGTAGGGGGATCGGTTTGGCCAACAAGTTGAGGGCCTATGCATTGCAGGACAAGGGTTTTGATACAGTGGAGGCCAATGAAGAACTTGGATTCGCCCCTGATCTGAGAGATTACGGGGTGGGTGCTCAGATTCTGGTGGAGTTGGGGGTCCGGAAAATGAAGATCATCACCAACAACCCCAAGAAAATGATTGGACTGGATGGATATGGTTTAGAGGTTACCGACCGCGTGCCCGTTGAATGCAAGCCCCGACCCGAAAATATCCGATACCTATCCACCAAATGTCAGAAACTGGGGCATCTGCTGAACTTGATAGAGCAATAGGCGATCGACTGAAAGGGGGAATCATGCCAAAGGTAGTGGAAGGTCACTTATCAGCCGAAAGGTTTCGTTTTGCAATTATCGCAAGTCGATTCAATGACTTTATCTGCTCAAAACTGACCGAAGGGGCCATGGATGCGCTCTTGAGGCACGGATGCACAGAGGACCAGATTTTTCTCATTCGTGTACCCGGAGCCTTTGAAATGCCTCTGGCAGCGAAAAGGGTGGCCCAAAGCGGCAAGTATGATGCACTGATATGTCTTGGCGCGGTCATCAGAGGGTCGACCCCACACTTTGATTATGTGGCGGCAGAGGTTTCCAAAGGGTTGGCCAACGTGGGACTGGAGAGCAATATCCCTGTCACGTTCGGTGTGTTGACTACGGATAATCTTGAGCAGGCCATTGAGAGAGCAGGGTCCAAGTCCGGCAACAAGGGATACGAGGCTGCCATGGCTGCCATAGAGATGGCAGATCTTTTTAAGAAGTTGACCTGACAACTTCACTGCATGTGTTCAAGCCTATGGGCGAGAGAAGACGGGCCAGGGAATTGGCGCTTCAAGTCCTTTTTCATCTGGAATTCAGTCCGGGTGATCCCTCTGAAGCCTTTCAGCTTATCTGCACCAATTTTAATCCGCGCAGATCGATCCGGCCCTTTGCGATGGAGCTGGTTCTGGGGGTGTACAACAAAAAGGCGGTGTTGGACCGGGCTATCAGCAAGGCATCTCAGAACTGGCGGATAGAACGGATGACCCATTTGGATAAGACCATTTTGAGGATAGCTGCCTTTGAAATATGCTTTGTGGAAGATATCCCCCCCAAGGTCTCGCTGGATGAGGCAGTGGAACTGGGCAAGAAATACGGCAATGAACATTCGGCCCGGTATATAAACGGAGTATTGGATAATATCTATAACAGCCTTACAACCTGAAACCTGGCCCTGAACGGTTACATTCCGGTTTATAGGGGTCATGGGAACATTTGTGTCAGAAGGGGAATCATCCGATGAAATATAACCCCCAGGAGCTGGAAGTTAAGTGGCAGAAGTACTGGGAAAAAAAGTCTCTTTTCAAGAGCTTGAGAGATGAAGCTAAAGAAAAATATTACCTCTTGGAGATGTTTCCCTATCCCTCGGGGAAGATTCATATCGGCCATGTGAGAAACTACAGTATCGGCGATGTGGTGGCCCGGTACAAAAGAATGTGCGGCAAAAATGTGCTTCATCCCATGGGGTGGGACGCCTTTGGAATGCCTGCGGAAAATGCCGCCATTGAAAACAACACCCATCCGGCCCAGTGGACCTACAACAACATTGAGCACATGAAGTCCCAGCTCAAGCGCATGGGATTCAGCTATGACTGGGACCGGGAGTTTGCCACCTGTGACCCGGATTATTACCAGTGGGAACAACTCGTCTTTTTAAAGATGTATGAAAAGGGGCTGGCCTATAAAAGGAAGACCCTTGTCAACTGGTGTGATAAATGCCAGACCGTTCTGGCCAATGAACAGGTCGAAAATGGGTGTTGCTGGCGTCACACGGATCAGGAAGTGACCATCAAGGAAATGGACAGCTGGTTTCTGAAGATAACCGAATATGCTGATGAAATCCTGGAATACTGTGACAAGTTGCCGGGATGGCCGAACAGGGTCCTGACCATGCAGCGAAACTGGATTGGAAAAAGCCATGGCGCCATCATTCGTTTCCCGCTCGTGGATTCCGACAAGACCATTGAGGTCTTTACCACCCGGCAGGACACGGTTTTCGGGGCCACTTTCCTCTGTTTCGCCCCGGAACATCCCATGGTCAAAGAGATCATAGCGGGCCGCCCCGAAGA
>JAWLET010000078.1:0-10253 GCA_041685955.1 Desulfobacteraceae bacterium
TAACGCCCTTTTATATCCGTTGTATTCGAAGCCATACCCGTCAACACCCTGATGGATCACGCCTTATGGACCGTATTGACTCCGGATTCATAGCAAGGTTGCAGAAGACAACACCTGTCGTTAGACCCGGGCCACTTCATAACAACTCAGCATGGTGATGGCAATGTTTTTTTTCTCTTATGTGGACAGGAAAAAAATCGATCCGGATTCCTTCTCCAGACCTCCTGAAAGGTCGATCAGGCAGACCCTATGGCCGAATCCGTTTGGCGATGTCCCGCATTTCGGCCATAATTTCAACTGGGTCCAGCAGGGTAAATCTCCGGTCCTTCATCAGCACTGTTCCATCCACGATCACGTCCTTCACATCCCCGCCATTGGCTGCATAAACCAGGGTGGAGACCGGGTTATGCAGGGGACAGAGGTGGGGGCCGGCCAGGTCGACGGTGATAATATCGGCCCGTTTCCCCTGTTCAAGGGTCCCGATTTGATCCTGGAGACCCAAGACCGATGCGCCGCCTACAGTGGCCATTCGGAGGGTCTCCTCCGCGCTGAGGCTGGTAGGGTCGTGATCGACTGCCTTTGCCAGTTTGGCTGCAGTGTCCATTTCGCAGAAAAGATCAAGATCATTGTTGGAACAGGCCCCGTCGGTTCCCAGACCCATGGCAATTCCCTGCCGCAGCATCTGAGAGATGGGACCGGTACCTGAGGCCAGTTTCATATTGCTCTCGGGGACGTGTACCAGCTTTATGCCCTGCTCCCGAATCAGGCTGACATCCTTTTCATTCAGGTGAAGGGCATGGGCGGCAATAAGCATGGGGTTCAGCAGGCCCAGTCGATCCAGATATTGAGCCGGCCGCTTCCCGGTTCTGGTCAGGATATCTTCTACTTCTTCTGCGGTTTCAGCAAGATGGATTTGGAGCGGCAGATGGTATGCCTGGGAGATTTCCATGGAACGGATCAGCGTTTCCTCGGAGCAGGTAACCGGACTGTGGCAGAAAAGCCCGGGCCGAATCCGTGGTGAAAAATGAAGCCACCGCTCTATGAATGCCTTTCCCGCGATAAGATTCTCCCCGGGGTCGGGGATTCCGGGGGCCGGGAGATCGATGATGCCCTGGGCAATGAGACCCCTGAGCCCGGACTTATGGGCGGCCCGCACGGTCTGATCCTGAAAAAAATAACCGTCTGCAAAGCAGGTGGTGCCGGAGGCGATCATCTCGACACACCCCAGAAGCGCCCCTTGATATACAGTTTGAGGGTCGAGATATTCACGTTCCGCGGGAAAGATTTTTTCAAACAGCCATTGTTTAAGGGGGAGATCATCGGCCAGCCCTCGAAACAGGGTCATGGCTGTATGGGTGTGGCAATTGACCAGCCCGGGGAGAATGATGCTGTTTCGGGCATCAATGATTTCGGTTTCATGATAGGGGAGGGGAGAAGGGGTTCGGGCGCTCTGGATGTCCGTGATCTGCCCGCCGGAGATGATGATCCTTGCATGTTCAATCAGGTCCGGGTCTTGGGCCATGGTGAGGGCCAGCCCTCCCTCGATGATCAAGTCCGGGGGGTTCGCCGGGATATCGTCTATATCCACTGGGTCGGTGGACTCCATAAATCGAAATTCCTTTCCGCGGTTGTGGGACAGACCGGGGCTTAAATTTTCTTGACACTCGGGGACCGGTGAGAGAGATTACCTCCGGTGTGAGGGTTCAGTTTGCCGGGTAGATCAAAGCTCGACTGCACAAAGGTCGGTACACTCAGCAAGGCCGAACCTTGCGCTTTACACCCTAATGATTCAACTTTATTCAACCGTCGATATTTCTATTCTCAACCGTTAACGATCAAGGAGTACCCAATGGCCGTTATTGCCCCATTTAAGGGCCTGACCTACAACTTTCACCAGCGAAACGACCTCTCTCCCCTGATGGCGCCGCCTTACGACGTCATATCACCGGAGGAGCAGGAGGCATATTACCATTCAGATCCTCACAATGTCATCCGTTTAATTCTGGGAAAAAAGAAAACCGGAGATTCCGACTGGGACAACCGCTATACCCGGGCCGCAGACCACTTTCAGAGGTGGCAGTCCGATGGCACGCTGATCCGCGCCAAAGAACCCTGCCTTTATCTGACCGCCATGACCTACGATCCGGGCAATGGGGATCGGGTACGGGTCAGATGGGGGCTTATTGCCCTGGTGCGGATCGAAGAAGCGGATTCCAGTGTGATCGTTCCCCATGAGCGGACCTTTTCGGCCCACAAGGAGGACCGCCTGAAGCTGTTTCGGGCCTGCGGCGCCCAGTTCAGCCAGATTTTCGGACTCTATGAAGACCCGGAAAACAGGGCCCTTGATGCCTGCAGAGAGGTGGTGGATACCCCCCAGATGGACTTTGAATTCAAGGACGGGACCCGGCATCAATTGTGGGTTCTGAAAGACCGGCGGCTGTTTAAGACGGTTTCTGAGGCCATGCGGAAGAAGACCGTTTTTATCGCAGACGGCCACCATCGGTATGAAACTTCCCGAAACTACCGGAATATCATGCGGGCGAGACATGGCCGGCGGCCGGCCAACCGGGCATATGAATTTGTGATGATGTACCTTTCCAACTTAAGTGATGAGGGGTTGACCATTCTTCCTTCCCACCGGCTGGTCAAAAAGGTGGAGGGATTCCAGGTGAACCCTTTTTTGAAAACGGTATCCAAGTGGTTTCATATCAAGACCTTCCATGCCGAGTGCCGCGACCTGGCCCGGGAATGCAGTGGGATGAAACAACGGCTCAAAGATGCCGGGAAAGAGGGCACGGCCATCGCTTTGAGGCTTCATGGCAGCGATCAGTGGTATCTTTTTTCCCTTAAACCCGGTATGAGAGACCAATTGGGCCGGGACCTTCACCCGTCGCTCCAGGAACTGGATGTGTTGGTGTTATCACGCCTCATCTTGCAGAAAAGCCTGGGATTTACCAAGGAGGACCTGGATGACGAAGATATCTTTCATTATGAAAGCAGCATCCGGACAGCGGTATCTAAAGTGGAATCAGGTGAATATCAGTTGGCCTTCATGCTCAACCCCACCCGGATGGCACACGTGAAAGCCGTGGCCGGGAACTCGCTGGTTATGCCCAGAAAGTCCACCTATTTCTATCCCAAGGTTTTAAGCGGGCTGGTATTTAACAAGATCGATCCTTATGAGATTATCCAGGTCCCCTGAGATCCCCCGGTATGCCCATGAGTGCGTGGATGCATTCCTGGACGGCAGATTGAGACTGATTCAGTCCAGGGATGGGTACCGATTTTCCATCGACGCCGTATTTTTGTCCACGTTTGTGTCTGTGAGACCGGGGGATCGGGTGGTGGACCTGGGCACCGGGTGCGGTGTGATTCCCCTGATCCTGTTATTAGAAAAGCCCATCGACTGGGTGGTGGGGGTGGAGATTCAAGCGGAGTTGGCCTCACAGGCCGCGCGAAACGTCTTGCTGAACCGCCTGAGCAGCAGGATGAAGGTGATCAGGGGGGATATTCGCCACCCGCCATTGGCAGAGGCCTGTGCCGATGTGGTCATATGTAATCCTCCGTATCGACAACACCGGAGTGGCCGCATCAATCCGGATCCCAGGCGGGCCATTGCCCGGCATGAAATTCTGGCCTCTATAAATGATATCCTGCTCGCCGCACAACGGCTTTTGAGGAAAAAGGGGCGATTTGCCTTTGTGTATCCCTCGACCCGGCTGGCTGAGGTGTTTGGCCGTCTGAAGCGGTTTGATCTGGAACCCAAGCGGTTGCAGATCAGCTATCCGGATCTTGAATCCGGAGCCAAACTGGCGCTCATTGAGGCCGTGTTGGGCGCCAGGCCCGGATTGGACATTTTGCCGCCCCTTCTCGGTCAGGGTGACTTTTCTATCTCGAACCCACCCTGAAATCGATTTTCAGGACCGCCTCTCGCTTCAATTTCCGGTTCAGGGTTCCCCTGATTTGCTTTTCCCAAGGCCTTAATTCCTGAAGATAGATCGGATGCGTGACCGTGACCTGGAGTCGTTTCTGCTTGATTCTGGAGGGACCGCATGCGCCCGCAAGGTCAGGTCGCACCGTTTGAATCACTTCGTCCCAGACCTTCCAGATATGCGCATCTTCTGCGTCAAAGGGAAGGGACCCGTCGGTCATGAGATCGGCAATCACATCTGCCAGCGGGGTGAGGTCTCTTTTTGCCGTGTCCATATGGGTATGGTGTGCTCCTTGTGGGTCATTTTGCGCCGGAGGCCGGCCGCTGTCAAGGGACTATGGGGATGGGCCGGTTAAAACTGGTCCTTATACCATAGTATGAGCAGAATCAGGGTGGATATACCCATGGCCGCCCAGGCCGAACTCTTGAGAAGGGCGCCTGCTTTTCGAATATGCCTGGGCAGTGGATCTGGATATGCTTTTCCCAGCCAGGGCTTTGGTTTCAAGCCCTCTGGATACAAAGTGGGTCCACCGAGACGCACATTCAGGGCCCCGGCCATAAAGCTTTCCGGATGGCCCGCGTTGGGAGACTCATGCTTCAGTCTGTCCCTTAGGGCGGTTCGCAGCCCTGCCGGGGCATGGCATCTGCAAATCCAGGCCCCGATGAAGAGTATAACCAGGGAAACGCGCGCAGGAAGAAAATTCATGACATCATCACCTCTTGCGCCTGCCCAGCCGAACCTCACATACTCCACATTCTTGTACCCCACCATGGAGTCTAATGTGCTGATTACTTTAAAGACGAGCATGAGGCTGACCGCGGTGGCGACCGGTGAAACCCCGAGGACATATCCCAGCAGCCCGCCGCTTACATACCAGAAAATCGGGGAAAGAAAACCGTCCACAAAATTTTCAGCCAGGGTCTCTATGGCGGCCCTGCTGACGCCGGTTTCATCCAGGGTGCGGACATCACGGCCCACGACCAGGGCAATTCCTTTTCTGGCCCGGGACAGATGATTCCGCTCCAGAGCCTGTATGACCCGATCCGTATGGCTGAAAAGATCTTTCAGGGCCAGGCAGGAATAGACCATGAAGACATCAAACCCTAAACCCAAAAGCCCATGGATATGGTGAAAAACCGCTGCCAGTGTCCAATAGGGGATCAAAAAAGTGCCCGCCACCATCCCCACCAACAGGATCCCGCCGGCTTTTGTGTATAGGCCCAGTCGTTTCAACCCCGTCGTGAAAAAGGCGATACATCCGCCCATAAGCCGGATGGGATGGAGCTTGTAATGGGGGTCCCCCAGGATCAGATCCAGGAAAAAGGCCGGCACAAGGATGAGGGTCAATTCAAATGGGATCACGGCAGGCCCTAAGTGGATGGACATGAAGCCAACAGTGAAAGCAGGCGATCATTTTCTGTAACGGTTCTAAGTCCGATGCGGAAGAAGTTGGTTTCAAGCCCTGGAAAGTTCCTGCAGTCCCGTACACACACCTGATGGGATAAAAGATGGCGCAATAGATCATCCAGATCATCGGTTTTGACCCATTGACACAGGAGGTAATTGGCTGAGGGAGAACAGGGAATGATGCCTTCCATGGCCTGAAGCCGGTTATAGACCCTTTTGGACTCCTCCCTGATGATAGCCCGGGTTTCATCCTCATAATGGCCACAGTCCGCCAGGAGGACCCCCACACGCTCCGCAATGCCGTTAATGGACCACGGCTCTTTGGCCGCTTTTAATCGTGCCACTATCCCTTGGTCTCCCATGATGCCCCCCAGCCTGAGCCCTGCGATGGCAAAAAATTTGGTCAGGGAGTGGAGCACAAGGATATTGGATCTCGGGGGGTCTGTGAGGAAACTTCGGGTCTTCCAATTATCTGTGAACTGAATAAACGCTTCATCCACAATGAACCATTTTCGGGGAAAGCGGTCCGCAAGGTCCAGGATCAACTGCTTTGAAAACAGGTCCCCCGTGGGATTGTTGGGCCGTCCGATCCAGAGGGCGTCTGCAGGGGTGAGGATCTCCATCAACCGGTCCTGAGGAAGCGTGACCCGGCCGCCATGAACACAAAGGGGAACCCGGATCACCGTTGATCCTGCCAGGAGGGAAGCCCGTTCATAATCGTGATATGAGGGGGTAATGATGGCCACATGCTTGAATTCAAGTACCCGGGGCAACAGATAGATCATCTCGGTGGAGCCGTTTCCGGCCAGGAAATTCCAGGGGGAGATATTCAGGGCGCTTTGGTAATAATAGGCCACGCCCTTCCCATGCATACTGGGATAGTCAGCCACGCCCGAAAGCAGTTCCGGCCATTTTTCACGAATAACAGCCGGGGGTCCCAGGGGGTTCAGGTTGACACTGAAATCCAGTACCGGGCCCATGGGCATGCCCAGCCTGCGCATGTCGAGCTCAGGGGTCCCGCCGTGTCTGTATTGCCGTTGCTTTTCCACGGATTCAGGACACATTTAAAATCAGGGCTGCAATTGGAACGAAACTCAATTCAAGGAAGGGGAAACGCCCCAGGTCTTGAAAGCGGCACTGGTTTGGGACCGGTAGTCTGTTGTACTTAAGGCCAGCCCCTCGGCGTTTTTCCTAAGCCACCAATTAAACTGTCTTAACAATCCCGGATCATGAAATATAACGGTTTCGCCCAAGAATTTCAGTTCCTCGATGATACGCCAGTAAAACTGCATGATGATCCTCCTATCAAAAAATTATTCCATTCCCAGGATGGCCGTCGTCATTTATCGGATTTTGTTGCCGGTCCTGTGCCTGCTGAACAGGGACAAAAAACCCCGGACCGTAATAAATGGGGGCGATCCGGGGGTATCCGATTTTTATTCTCAAGACCACAGGTCTCCCTCTGTCCGCGAAGGTGGAATGAATATTCAGGCAGGTCTTCTGACTCCCCCGCCTCCCGGCGGCCTTCCCATGCGGCACTCAGCTCATTGCTGAGTGCCGCACAGTGGCGCACATGGCCGAAAGGGTTCCTTTTCCAAGGGTTTCTAAATTTTGGAAAAAGACAGGGTCACAGCGGCGGGCCCGTCCCGATTTTACGGTGTTCCCTTTTGAGCTCTTGATGAGCACCTGAATACAGGTATGATACCTAAATCAATTGTGGAGCGCAAGTCAAGGAAAAGTTGCCGTTTACAGGCAAATGGATGAATGATAGACTTCCGGTACAGTGGGGATGAATGGAAAAATTGTTCGTCATTCTCTTTGGCCCATTGAAAACAGGTCGGATATCGGTCCGGGTGTGTCAGGTCCTGTTTCGGCACGCTCGGCTTGTGAGGGATGCCATTATGATCAGAATCATTTCAGTTATAGTTCTAACGGCTGCCATGGCCTCGGGATGTGCATCGGTCATCTCCACCGGTGTTTTGGAAAGAGTCAATTCCGATATCACATTTGAAGCGCTGAAGAAGGCCCCGCAGTCCCATAAAGGGGAGGTGGTTCTCCTGGCCGGAGTCATTGTGGATACCACCCTGACCCCCACCGGTGCCACCCTGGAAATCTACCAGACGGGAATGGATTGGGAGAACCGACCGAAGAATCCGGACCGGTCAGAAGGGCGGTTTTTGGCTGAATATCAAGGCTTTCTGGATCCTGAGATTTACAGCAGGGGGAGGCAGGTGACGGTTGCGGGAAAGATCCTGGGCGTCAAGGTCAAGAAACTGGGAGAAATGGATTATGCTTATCCCCTTCTCCGGGCCGAAGAGATATACTTGTGGGAAAAGGAAAAACCCCTGCCCAGAGGACCCTATCCGGGGTATGATCCATGGGGACCCTGGGGCTTCTGGGGTCCCTGGTATCCCAGGTATTCCCCCTACTGGTATTATTGATTTAAGGGGGGGATGTCTTTTTCAGAAGAGTCTCTCGATGGCCGCCAAAAGTGCCTGAATGTCCTCATCCGTGCCGATGGTGATGCGAACGAAATCGGTAATCCCTTCAATGTTGAAGTGTCTCACCAGAATGCCGTTTTCTTTCAAGCGGGTGTAGATGGCCTCTCCGTTGAGCCCCCTTTTTCCGGTGAGAATGAAGTTGGCCTGGGAGGGGAGGACATCCCACCCCATATGCTG
This sequence comes from Desulfobacteraceae bacterium, assembly GCA_041685955.1. Lineage (GTDB taxonomy): Bacteria > Desulfobacterota > DSM-4660 > Desulfatiglandales > Desulfatiglandaceae > JAIPDZ01. The sequence continues at coordinate 8,018 of JAWLET010000078.1, forward strand.
GAGCTGTTCTGACAGTTTTTCCCGGGTTCGAATAATTTTTTGGGTAATGCCGGCATAATACTCCGTATCTTTGATGGCGATTTCCCCGATCTGCTGGGCCAGAAGGTCCGCGGGATAGGAATTGAAGGAATCCTTTACAGCAAAAAGGGCCTTGATCAGGTCCTCATTCCCCATGGCGAATCCCAGCCGCAGGGCGGCAAGCGACATGCTTTTGGAAAATGTTCGGGTCACCAGGAGGTTTTTGAACCGGTCGATGAGGCATACGGCGCTTTGTCCACCAAAATCGATATAGGCTTCATCAATGACCACCACCTGGTCCTCGGGGTATTGTTCCAGGAGCCTCGTCACCGTGTCTATGGGAAGCAGCATGCCGGTGGGGGCGTTGGGATTGGGGAACACCATGCCGCAGGAGGCCTCGTTTTTCAGGTAGTCGTTGATATCGATGGTGAAATCCCCTTTTAAGGGAACTTTGCCGTACTCAATGCCGTAGAGATCACAATAGACAGGATAGAAGCTGTAGCTGAATTCTGGGAACAGCAGCTTGCCGTCCGCACTGTCGAAAAAGGCATAAAAGGCGAAGGCCAGCACCTCGTCAGATCCGTTTCCCACAAAAACCTGGGACTTATCTATGCAATATCGGTGGGCGATGGCCTCCCTCAGGGACCGGAACAGGGGGTCCGGATAAAGCCTCAGTTTTTCGATATCAAAGGATTTGAGATAGGATGCGATCCTGGGGGTCGGCGGATAGGGATTTTCATTGGTGTTGAGTTTGATATATTTCCTGTCCCGGGGTTGTTCCCCGGGAACATAGGGCGTGAGTTTTTTGATTCTTTGGGTCAGCATGGATGATTTCCTTTTCATTTTGCTCGCTCTTGGCTGGACCGCCGGTAGTTCACCTCCACAAATTATATCCCTTACCCATTTTCAATTCCAGAAGATTCTTATCATGAAGAGGCCCTTCCTCTGTTCTTTTCCAGGAAGGGCTTCTTCGATCCCCATCGGAGGGTAGCCTGTGCCACCGCGGCCTGATCCGTGGAAAAATCGATCCCTGTGGTGAGCTGGTCTGCCAGATGACCCAGCCTGGTCACCTCTAAAATTCCGCGGTGGCCCGGAGCCCGAAGATCCAGCCGTCCGGACTGTCGCCTACCTTCATGGAATCTTTCATGTATTGGACATCGCCGGTAATGGCGAAGATATCATTGAGGGCAAAACGGCCGTAAACCTCAAACACGTCGGTTTTGTCCACATCCAGGTTCCCGCCTCTCATCTGGGCATAACCGATGCCCACATGGTCGCTGTCCCGTCCCCACAGGTTTCCGCTGATGTTGAGCCCGCCTGAGAATATGGCCTTATGAACAACGACCGCCTTGTCATCCTGCCAGCCCAGCCGCATCCAGACCCCGAAGGTATCCCCCAGTTCCTGGTCCAATGAAACGATGGTACAGCGCCGCCGTTCCTGACTGGTGCCTTGGGGATTGGGGAATGCCTCGCTGGACATGCCCATCAAAAGACGGTAGTTTCCTTGTCCCAGAGGTGTGTACAGGGTATAACCGAGTTGCATGAAATAGGCGTTGTAGGGCTCATCAAGCTCCCCTTCCTGTCCATTGGTTCCCATGGCCATGGCTGCACCTTTTACAGAAAAATCGTTTATTTCCCATTCAATGGCCGTCCCCAGGTCATAGGAAGGGAGGAATGCGTTCGGGGCGTTCACCAGGGCCTCGTTCATGAACTGAGTGAATTCGTCATTGGAAAACGCGTTTTCATCCATGTAATCGGCTGCATCGATAATTCCGCCTGTAATGGCCACGGTGTGATCCCCGCTGAATCTGAAATCGTGTTTGTACCATGCCGTGAGCAAATAATCCCGGTTTCTGCCATTGATGTTTTTATAATCGTCCGCCACATCCGCGGCCCATGGCGCCAGGGTGAAGGGAGATTGTCCTTCTTCCATCAGTCCGTTTCCGGCCCCGAATCCGAACTTGGCAAACAACTCATCCGAGTCCGTGGGCGTGAAGCTCATCTCCGGCTGAAAGACCATGGCCCCCCGACCTTCGCTGTCAAAGTCAGGGGCATAGTCAAGGTCCTGGTACTGCCAGGCCCCGGCAATAATGCCGGAGATGGAGAACTTGTCGTTGATTTCATAGCTCCACCCGCTTTGTGCCAGCATAAAAATCCCAAGGATCGCCCACAGGCAACCCAGATTCCATTTCATTACACTTTTCCTCATGAATCTCTT
>JAWLET010000079.1:0-10208 GCA_041685955.1 Desulfobacteraceae bacterium
GACAGGGATGGGAACGAGCGTTGCGAGGAGATCATGGCTGCCCCCCTTTTCAATGAGAAGGGCGAGATTGTTCAGGTGATCGAAGGAATTCGGGATGTGACCCTGCGGGTGGGGTTGCAGGAAGAGGTTCGCCGGAACAAGGAATATCTGGAAAATATCCTGGCCAATTCCTCTGATATGATTATTACCACAGATCTCGAGGGAAAGATCGTTACCTTCAATCCCGGAGCTGAGAATATGCTCAGATATCCCAAGGAAGAGGTTCTGGGTTTGGACATCGAATCCCTGTGGAAGGTCCCTGAAGAACGGCGTCAGCTTATGGCCGAGGTGAAGGCCAGGGGATTTGTCAACAACTATCCGGCCACCCTCATTGCCGGGGACGGAAGTGAGGTGGAGATCAGTCTTTCTCTGTCCCAGTTAAAGGACAGTGAAGGCAATGTCCTGGGGACGGTGGGGGTGAGCAAGGACATGACCGCGGAAAATCGGCTCAGGCGACGTCTCGTACGCCAGGAAGAGGAACTCAGGAAGGCGCATGATTTTTTGAACAAGAGCATCCAGAGTTCTCCCAATGCCATCATGGCCACGGATGCCAAGGGGAATATCCTCCTCTGGAACCGGGCTGCTGAAGAAACCTTGGGATATCGGGCGGAGGAGGTCATCGGAAAAATGAAGATTGACAGGATCTACCCGGAAGGGATGGCCAAAAAGGTGATGCAGATGATGCGAAGTTCTGAACATGGGCCCGTGGGAAAACTGAACGCCTACCCCATGGTGTATGTTAGGCAGGACGGAGAGGTGGTGGAGGGAAACCTTTCATCCGCCATTATCTATGATGCCGAGGGAAAGGAATCGGCCTCTGTGGGTATTTTTGTGGACCTCAAGGAGCGATTGGATATGGAAAGGAAGTTGAGACAGACCCAGGAGCAGTTGCTGCAGTCTGAAAAACTGGCTGCCATGGGGCGGCTCACTTCTCAGATCGCTCACGAGTTGAATAATCCCCTTTACGGCATCATGAACACCCTTGAACTGCTCAAAACAGAGATACCCCCTGAAAACAAGCGGCGGAAGATCCTGGAAATGGCCCTCTCCGAAACCACCCGGGTTGCGGAGATGCTTCGAAAGATGCTTTCTTTTTCCAGGCCGGACCAGGAACAGAGGGTTCCCTCGAATATCAACATGCTTCTGGATGAGATTCTGCTTCTTCAGGAAAAACAGCTCCGTGAGCACAGCATCGTGATTTCACAGGATCTCCAGGAAGACCTTCCGGAGGTGAATGTCTCCAAGAACCAGCTCAGGCAGGTCTTTCTGAATCTCATTTCCAATGCCAGGGATGCCATGCCGGAGGGGGGCACTCTGACCCTGACCACCAGACAGGTGAATGACATGATTGTCATTGAAGTCTCTGATACCGGGACCGGCATCCGGGATGAGAATCTCAAAAAGATTTTTGACGCCTTTTTCACCACCAAAGACACGGTGAAGGACGTGGGCCTGGGCCTGAGCGTGTGTTACGGCTTTATTCGAGATCACGGCGGGGATATCAAGGTCAGAAGCCGGGTGGATGCCGGGACCACCTTTTCCATCACTCTCCCTGTGCACAAGGAGGCGGTGAAGGCGGCTTGATCTGATGCATACGACCGGCGCTGATCTGGTCTACCAATTCCCCTGACCACGGGTGGACTGCGATCCGAGCCGGTTCAGCATCCGATGAACCCGCATCACTTTCACTTCTCCGTCATCTCTTGGGCCTGGATCACCGTGCAGAGGAATCCCCGTATTCTCATCAGATGACGAGTTTATACCTCCTGCGATCATAGTTGCCGTGCAGCTATATGCGGTGCTGGCAGGCAGACACCAACCTTTTATGGATTCCCCTCAAGCGGCGGCGAGTTCCTTTGCCAGCGCTTTCTGATAGTCAGACAATGCCCGGCTGACCGCCACCGGATAGGGCTGCCAGGCCGGGGTGACGGCACGGATGGAATCGGGCAGACGGGCAATCTGCTCATGGGCGTGCTGCCGTGCAGCGTCAAGGTCCATGGTCCCGGTAATTCGCTTGCCGTTATGCATTGCCGGGACAAGCAACGGACGGCCTGCACTGTCCTCGTCTGCCCGAGCAATCACATCCCGAACATCGCGGTCGTTTTCAGCCACCCGGAAGACCTGCTTGCGGCCCGGCAGAATGGGTTTTCCGGTGGAGAGTTTTAATCGGCCTTTGCCGGCGTATTCGCAGAGCTTGTAGGCGATGTCCAGATCCGGGACATCTTTGGAAACACCCATGCTGGTCCCGATGCCGAAACCGTCTATGGGGGCCCCTGAAGACAGGAGTTCTGATATCTTGTCCTCATCCAGTCCACCACTGGCAAAGATTCCGACCTCACCGAGACCTGCATCGTCCAGCAGTTGACGGGCCTGTTTTGAGAGGCTCAAAAGATCACCGGAGTCCAGTCGCACCGCACTGACCTTGAAATCTCTGCCCAGGGTCTCAGCCAGATCGATAACCCTGCGTATGCCCTCAAGGGTATCATAGGTATCCACCAGCAGCACTGTCTCGGGATAGAGTCGGGAAAACGCCCGGAAGGCAGCCGATTCGTTCTTATGGGCCTGGATATAGCTGTGGGCCATGGTTCCGGATACCGGTATCCCGAACCGCCTGCCGGCAAGCACATTGGAGGTTGCAGCCACCCCGCTGATGTAAAAGGCGCGAGCCGCTTTCAGGGCGGCATCAACCCCGTGCATCCGTCGGGCCCCGAAATCGATGACAGGCCGTCCCCTGGCAGCCGTGATTACCCGGCAGGCCTTGGTGGCCAGCAGGGTCTGGAGGTGGATCTGATTTATGACAAAGGTCTCCACGATTTGGGCCTCGGGCAGGGGGGCCACCACTTCCAAGATGGGTTCGTCTGCAAATACAGGCGTTCCCTCGGGCACTGCATATACGTCTCCGGTAAATCGGAAGTCCCGAAGCCGGTCCAGAAAACTCTGAGAGAAGTTCCCCAGCGATGCCAGATACGCCAGATCGTCTTCGTCGAATCTCACGGTTTCCAGATAATCGAGTACGGATGCCAGGCCGCAGGCAAAAAGAAAATTGCGCCGGGCCGGGAGACGCCGGACGAAGAGACTGAATACCGCTTCCGCTGTCATTTCCTCCTCAAAATAGGCCTGCAACATGGTCAGTTCATAGAGGTCGGTAAACAGGGCCGGTGCATTTCGGCCCCCATCGGTTGAGTCATGGATATCCATAGCCTTGTTATCATACGACAGTTGTGCCTCTTTGCTCATATTTCACCTTTCTCAACATTTCGCGAAATACCAGGAACTTGACATGTCAATCCCCGATACCCGCTCGGTTTTCCATGGGAAATCAACGGATAAAAGGCCTTTTTTCGGGATGCTGAGTTAGGCTGGAAGCCACCCCTGTATTTCAGGTGACGGAAGCACCCTGTCCTGGAATGGTCTGTGTCCAGGGACATGAAAAAAAGCAGGCCGGATTGCAAAAAGCCCCTAATCTTCTGTGACAATGGGTTCGTATTGAAAGAAACCCATTTTACCCCTTTGACAGCATTCCCTCATAAATATTTTTTCAACCCATATTTCTCAGCCAATTGTCGCCGTTCTTCATGGGGAAGGGATTTCATGTATCTTTTCCATCCCGGGCACCAGCTGGTATGCCACCGCCATAAACGGCCCAGAAATGATCGGGGATGATTGTCGTATCTTGCCCGTAAACTGCAATTTGCACACCGCTGATCGGCCATGGTTGTCCTCCCTTCCTTTACGTCATTCGCGGTTGATACCCCGGTGTTCATCACCTGTCTGAAGTCAACAATGGTTTATGGGCTTTCTCTGAAAATGCTCAGCGAGCGCATTCCCCGCTGCTTGTGGGAGCGAAGCGTAGATCCCGACCTGTCGGGGCTGCAGGGTTCTTCAATTTACTTGGGAGAAGCGTCCTTTTCTTCTGAATGAATTAATTCCAGTGCCCGGGCCCGCTTGCGCCATTGTTGCCGGGCCATGGCCTGCATATCGATGGTGACATCGGTTTCATCTACGATCTCAATCCCCAGCAGGGTTTCCACCACATCCTCCATGGTGACGATCCCTTCGATTCCGCCGTATTCATTTACCACCATGGCGATATGTTCGCCCTCGCTCAGAAACTGCTCAAAAATCAGGATCAGGTTGGTCGCGTCAGGGACGATTTTCATGGTGCGGGAAAGGGTGCTCAACAGGGTATCTAAACGGTTTTTGGAGGCCTCCATCATGATATCGTTTCTGAGAACAAAGGAGTCAGTGTCTTCTGGGTTTTCCGTGTAAATGGGAATGCGGGAAAATTCAATTTCCGGATATTGGTCCATGACCTCGCCCACGGTCATCCCCGCCGGTAACATGAACATCACCGGGCGGGGGGTCATGACGTCCTTTACCTTCAGTTTTCCCACCCACAACAGATTTTTGAGGATTCTGGATTCCTGTTCGTGAAAGACCCCGCTTTTTCTGGCCAGTTCCGTCATGGCTTGAACTTCCTCGCGGCTGACTGCTGATACGGTTTTGTCGGAAGCCAGCCAGCGGGCGATTTTGTCGGATAAGAATACCAGCGGGTAGAGCGCTCGGATCAGCACGGGTAGAATTCGAAGGGTAACGGGTACCAGCTGTTTCCAGTATAAGGCGCCCAATGTTTTGGGGATGATTTCAGAAAAAATCAGAATCAGAAAGGTCAACAAAGCAGAGGTCAGAGCAATGTATCCGTCTCCAAACACCACCATGGCCTGTGCGCCCACCCCGGCGGCGCCTACGGTGTGCGCAATGGTGTTCAGGCTCAGTATGGCCGCCAGGGGCAGGTCGATATTTGCCTTCAGATACCTCAGCTTGGTTCCGGTTTTGGGAGATTTCTGCCTCAGGGCTTCCACAAAACTGGGGGTAATGGAAAGGATCACCGCCTCCAGTACGGAGCAGAAAAATGAAACGCCGAGGGCAAGCGATAGATAAAAAATCAGTAAAGACATGATGGAAGCATGTGTTTATCCGGATCGGTTTTGTTTATGAATCCCGGGCAAGCCCGCTGGATGAATTGTCGGGCAGGCAGTAAAAAAAATTATAGGAGAAATCGATTCGTTGTGTCAATCCTGAATCCGTCTCCTCACCGGGTCGAGCCCCTTACCTGAGATGGAACAGCATTGAAGAATCCCTCATTTGACGGTCGGGCTGGCCGGAATCGGGGTAACGGATTGAGTATTTGAAGAAAAATAATGTACAGTTATTAGGCTATTTATGTTTATTACAATAAAAAGTTACGGAAAAAATGAAAAAAAATATTTGACAAACGGTAAAAAATATAATAAGTGTAATGTAAACCCCATGGAGGAATCAGGTTATGGAAGATATATTCACCGTATACAAGGCCAGTCAATACTGCAATGTCTCGTCCAAGACCATTATCAACTGGATAGAATCTGGGCATATCAATGCCTATAAAACCGTGGGGGGGCACCGGCGGATCAAGCGCTCTGACCTGGAGGGCTTTATGAAAAAGCAGGGGATCCCCATTCCGGATCAGGATCCGGAAGAGGGGCGGAAACGGATCCTGGTGGTGGATGATGATCCCATTATCGTGGAGACCATTGTCCAAGCCCTTGAAGAGGATGAACATGACTATGAAGTGGTATCTGCGGCGGACGGCTTTGAGGCGGGGCTGCAGGTGAATCATTTCAAGCCCCATCTGCTGATCCTGGATATCATGATGCCGGATATCAAGGGGTACGAGGTCTGCCAGAAGATCAAGGAAGATGACGAGACCAAAGATATCAAAATCATCGTGCTGTCGGCCTATCTCGATGAGGAAAAATTCAAAAAAATGCAAGCGTACGGGGCGGATGTCTGTTTTTCCAAACCCCTGCCCCTGCCCCAGCTCAAAGAGGAGATCGTCCGGTTGCTGGGGTTGACGGAAGAAGGAGGCCCAGGATGAGATTGAAAGAAGCTCTGAAAAAGAATCGATTCGTGGTCACCTCTGAGATCCAGGCCCCTGTGGATGAATCGCCTGAATCGGTAATCCAGCGTCTCAACCTGGTCAAGGGACGCGTGGACGGGGTGGCGGTTCCGGATCTGGAGATCGAGGGTGTTGTGGGAGATAGCATCAAGACCTGCAATCTGTTGCAACAGAATCGATTTGAGTCCATATACCAGACCACCACCCGGGACAAGAGCCGGCCGGACCTGCAGAAAGATCTCCTTCTGGCCCATGAATCGGGCGTAGAGAATCTACTGGTTTTTACAGAGGATTACCGGATTACCGGGGACAGCCTGCAGGAAATGATGTTTTTTCATGTGGATGCAGGCAAACTGGAATCCGTCCTCACCCATATCCGCGAAGGGAGCACCGTGGACGGAAAGGATCTCTCTGAAAAGGTGGAGTTCAACATGGGGTCCGGAGTGGAATCCGGGTGGGGCAAGCAGGTTCCGGATCTGGAGATGAAGGAGATGGAGGAGATGACCAGGATCGGTACCGGTTATTTTCTTACCACACCGGTCTTTGATGTGGACCGCTTTGAAAAGTTCATGAAACACGCAGGCACCTTCAGAGTTCCGGTGATCGCAGAGGTGATGATCCTGCGCACCGCGGGCATGGCTCAGTTCCTGAACCGGCATTTTAAACCCGGCCTGGTCCCGGACTGGATGATTCAGAAACTGGCCAAGGCCCCGGACAAACAAAAAGCCAGCCTGGAAATCTTTGCGGACACGGTCAAGGGGCTCAAAGACCTGTGTCAGGGCGTCCATATCATCACCATCGGCGGGGAAGAACGTCTGAGACATTATTTGGACGCCGCCAAATTGAGATAGCTCCAAGCTGAGACAGCCCCGGGGAGAAAAACGTTTGGAAGAGATCAGCCTGACCATCAATGGGAAAAGGGTGAGTTGCCCGCCTGAAACCACTGTGCTGGCCCTGGCCGGGCAAAACGGTATCGAGATCCCCACGCTCTGTCACCATCCGGACCTTAAACCGGTGGGGGCCTGTCGGCTCTGTCTGGTGGAAGATGAACTCAGCGGGCGGATTATGGCCTCGTGCGTCACCCCGGTGAGTCCGGATATGGCCATTCAGACCGACTCTCCCCGGGTGGTGAACCACAGGCGGAACATTATTCGCCTCATGATGGCCGAACACCCGGAATCGTGTGTGGTCTGCAGCAAGGGGAACCGATGCCGGCTGCGGGAGATCGCGGCCCAAATGGGCCTGGGGGAAACCGGACTTTATCCCATGCCCAATGTCAAACCATTGGAAACCTTGAACCCCTTTATAGTCCGGGATTTGAGCAAATGCATCCTCTGTGGAAAATGTATCCGGGCCGACCACGAACTGGTGGTGGTCGGGGCCATTGATTATAACCTCAGAGGGTTTGCATCGCGACCCGCCACCCTTTTGGACCGTCCGCTCGAGGACTCTCCCTGCACCTTCTGCGGGACCTGCGTTTCCATCTGCCCCACCGGGGCCCTGTCCACGACCCTGAGCGGGTATGTGGGGACCCCGGAACGGGAAGGGGTGAGCACCTGCGGTTTCTGCGGTGTGGGATGTTCCCTGCGTCTCGGCGTGGCGGATGCGCATGTCATAGAAGTGAACCCTTCAGGGAGGGAAGAATCTGCCAACGGTGCTACGCTGTGCGTGCGGGGGCATTTTGCCCATGACTATCTCAATTCAGTCAGACGACTGACAGGGCCCATGATTCGGAAGGGACCTGAATTGACGCCTGTGTCCTGGGATGAGGCCTTGGACACGGTGGCGCGCCGGCTTATGGAGATCAAAAAGGCCCATGGTCCCCAGAGCATCGGTTTTCTGGGATCTTCAAAATGTACCAATGAGGAAAACTATCTGTTCCAGAAAATGGCCAGGACCCTTGTGGGATGCAACAATGTGGACCACGGGGGATTTTTAGGCGCAAGACCGGCCTTGAGAGTGATCGAGGAACGGACCGCGGGCGGATGCCGGGTAAATCCCATGGCCCGTCTGGAGCAGGCTGAAGCCATTCTGATCATGGGGGCCGACCCGGGGCAGTCGGTCCCGGTGTTGGGTTACCACCTCAGGCGGGCTGCCACACGAGGTATTCCGCTCATCGGTGTGGATGTGCGCAAGACCGACCTGAGTCCGTTGGCTGCGGCCTGGCTGTGCATCACCCCGGGGAGGGATCTGGACTGGCTTCATTGCGTCACGGCCATGCTCTGGAAGAAATTTGCCCACCATACCGGATTCATTGATCGGTTTACCCAAGGCTTCGAATCCTACTGCGAGGCCCTGTCCGCCTTTAACCCGGAGCGCCTCTGCCTGAGTACGGGATTGGACATGTCCACCCTGAATGGTGTGGTGGATCTGTTAAGGGGAAGAAAGATCAGTTTTGTTATTGGTCACGGGATCACCGAACAAAAGCAGGGGGCCCGTTGCATGGATGCTGTTTTGAATCTGGCCCTCATGACCGGAAGCCTGGGGCATGAGGCTTCCGGCCTGTATGTGACGGCCAAAGAGAACAATGAGGTGGGGGCCTGGGATATGGGCTCGGCGCCGGATGCCCTCCCGGGCCGTACGCCCATAACCGATGCTGCTGGACGCCACCGTTTTGAGCGGGCATGGGACGTCCGGCTTTCCCCGGATCAGGGTCTCAATGTCATCCGTATGGTGGAAGAAGCCCAAAAGGGGAATCTCAAGGCCCTGTATGTGATGGGTGAAAACCCGGGGATAAGCCTTGCACAGCATGATCGGGTCTTGGATGCATTGAAGGGACTGGAACTCTTAGTGGTCCAGGATGTACTCAACACCGAGACCACAGAGGTGGCGAATGTGGTCCTGGCCGGTGCGGCATTTTCAGAAAAAGAGGGATCATTTACCAATATGGAAGGACGGATCAACTCTTTTAGGCCAGTGGTTGCCCCGCCCGGAGAGAGCCTGGCAGACTGGGAGATCCTGGATCGACTCAGCCGGCGTTTGGGAAACCCCCATCCCTTTGGGTCCATACTTAGAATACGGGAGGAGATGACGCGGCTTATCCCCCAATATAAGGGATTGAGGGACGTTTCCGAGGACGGATGGACCTGGGTCAGACCGCTTGAAGGGACTCGACTGTTCAGCCCGCAGAACGCAGGAGATTTAATCCCTTTTTCTCCCTTGGAAAAGAGCCTGTATCCGGTGGAGGACGAAGGCTATTCCTTGACCGCGGTTTTAGGGTCTCTTCGGTTTCATTTGGGAAGCGGGACCCGTACGAGCTGTTCCAAACGAATCGCCGCATTCAATGTGGAAGGCCAGGTGGCAATCTCCCCGGAAGACGCTCTCAACCTGGGGATAACCGATGGGGATGCCGTTCGCGTGCAATCCAGGTTTGGCTCCCTGACCCGGGAAATTCGGTTGGAAAACGGACTGCCTCGAGGCGTGGTTTTCGTGCCCACGGGGGTGCATGGAAACGATGCCCTGAACCTGTTCCCCTTGAGCAGTGGGGAAAATGCCCAATATGAGGGTTTCAACAGGTGTGCGGTCAGATTGGAAAGACAATGGGGGGCTGAATGAAACCCAAAAAAATTGACTGGGATCAGGTGTTCGCCATCATTGAGGCCCATCGAAATGAGAAATGGGGGCTGATCCCGCTGCTTCAGGAGATTCAGGAGGCCGTGGGATATGTTCCGCCCGAGGCCATTACACCCATTGCCGAGGCCATGCACCTGTTTCCGGCCCAGGTTCAGGGCGTGATTACCTTCTATGCGGGATTCAGCCTGGAGCCCAAGGGTAAATATGTGATCAGGGTGTGTCGGGGTACGGCCTGCCACGTGAAAGGGGGGCGAAGTATCCTGAGGCTGATGAAAAAGGAACTGGGCCTAAAAGAAAATGAGACCAGCCCGGATTATCGATTCACCCTGGAGACCGTGGCCTGTCTCGGGGCCTGCTTTCTGGCCCCCACCATGATGGTGAACCGCACCTATTACGGCAAATTGTCCCCCACCAAGGTCCAAAGCGTGTTGGCCCAGTTCAAGAAGGAAGAGGGGGAGTAGGGATTTGCGATTTGCGATTGAGGATTGAGGATCGGTATGGATAGGTTAACATCCGTAGGACAGCTTGAATGGCTTCGCAACAAGATCCTGGCCCGGACGGATCCGCAAAAGACCGTGGTGCAGGTGTGTATGACCGGTTGCAGGGCCTATGGCGCTCGCGAGGTGAAAACCGCCCTGGAAGAAGCGCTCAGGCGTCA
>JAWLET010000080.1:0-10180 GCA_041685955.1 Desulfobacteraceae bacterium
GGCAAACAGGTGGTGAGCAAGGCGGCACGGGACATTGAGATCGAATGGGATCCTGCGGTCAAGCTGTATACGGTGACGGTGACACCGCCCAGTTTTGAAGACCCCCTGGGGGATTTTGAACGGATGACCCAGGGTCTGGAAAAGGACCACGGGCTCAAAAATCTCTCCATTGACTGGTATACGCTCCGGGAGTTGCCCGGCACCATCCGCGAGGGAGAGTGGACCATTACCGCAGCGGTGTGGGATGAAAAAGAGATCATCAAGCTGTGGCCGGGGAAGGTGGAGGATTATTACGGGATCGGTATTGACGTGGGTACCACCACCATAGCGGCTTATTTGTGCAACATGCGGACCATGCAGGTCCTGGAGACCGTTTCCATGATGAATCCCCAGTGCAAGTACGGGGAAGATGTTATGGCGCGGATCACCTTTCACATGCAGAACCCCGGCGGGCTGGAGCGGATGAGCGACGATCTGTTTGAAGGACTCAATGACTTGATCCAAAAGGCCTGTGAGGCCACACATCCGCCCACTGAGAAACAAAAGGACGAAGACGGCAAATCCATAAAGGATGAAGACGGGGAGTTTGTCGTCGTGGAGGCGCCCGAGGAGGGAAAGACCTATGTCCGGCTGGAGCCCTCCGATATTGTGGATGTGACCCTGGGGGGCAATACGGCCATGCACCATATCATGCTCAAGCTGGATCCCCAGTATGTGGGGCTGGCCCCCTTCCCGCCGGTGGTGCATCACAGCCTGGACATTCGGGCCAGGGATCTGGGGCTGAAGATCAATAAGTCTTCAAACGTCTTTGTCATGCCCAATGAAGCCGGGTTCGTGGGCGCGGACAATGTGTGCGTGCTGATTTCGGAAAAACCCTACCGAAGCGAGGAACTCCAGCTCATTATTGACATCGGAACCAACGGCGAACTGGTCCTGGGCAACAAGGACAAGCTGATCTCCTCCTCCTGTGCCACAGGTCCGGCCTTAGAGGGGGCCCAGTTGAGATTCGGCATGCGGGCCGCGCCCGGAGCCATCGAACGGATCAAAATCGATCCTGAGACCCACGATGTAGACTATAAGGTGATCGGTCGGGAGGCGTGGCTGAAGTACTCCAAGCCCGAGGAAATGAAGACCAAGGGAATCTGCGGCTCCGGCATTCTGGATGTGCTGGCGGAACTGTATCGATCCGGGGTGGTGGCCAAGAGCGGCCGGTTCTCCAAGGATCAGAAATCGAACCGGTTTCGGAAGAACCCGGACAATCCCAGACAGAAGGAATTTGTGATTGCCTGGGCCGATGAGACCTCCATCGGACAGGATGTGGTGATCACCCAGAAGGATATCCGCCAGATCCAACTGGCCAAGGGAGCGCTGTACACCGGATGCAAGCTCATGATGCGGCGGATGGGGGTGGAAAAGGTGGACAGCATCAAGATCGCCGGCGCCTTCGGCACCCACGTAAACCGTGAAAAGGCCTTGATCATGGGCCTGTTCCCGGATTGCGAGGTGGAAAAGGTGCTCTCCGTGGGAAACGCTGCAGGGGACGGTGCGCGGGTGGCCCTTTTGGACCGGAAGATGCGTGCGGATGCCAACTGGGTGGCGCGGAACGTGGAATATATTGAACTGACCGTAGAAGAGGACTTTGAAAAGCAGTTTATGGAGTCCATGCAAATCCCCCATATGACGGATGAATTTCCTCATCTAAAGGGACTGGTGGCAGAAGAGATCCTCCATCAGAAATAGTACTGATGCGTAGGGAAAAGCACTTGGGTATGAAGGAGTCTCCCGCCTTCGTGCAGGTCAGTGTGGAACCGGGGATCTGTGGATTCACTTGTTCCATCCGGGCCCTGCGCCAAGGGAAGCGGGTTGGCTTTGAAATCCTGTCGGACTGTTTTCAGGTTCGAAGGCTGGCATCTTGCATGGGCCGGATCACTGTCAGAGATCTGTTTTTGCCCCTAAGACAAAGTCCCATTTTTCTGTGTGCGGAGAAATCGGAATGTCATCTGGCCTGTCCCATTCCCATGGCGGTGGTGAAGGCGGCCGAGGTGGCATTGGGGCTCGCGCTTCCGAAGGATGCGACGCTGACGTTTGAGGATCCTCGGTGACCGCATTTCCCGCCTCGTCGTATTGGACGGGGCGGGATGTTTTTTCCATCGATCCAGTCAACCGAAGATCAGTGTCTCTTTCTATCGATCTAAGGGCTTGAGCATCTCTTCTTGAGGTGGTAGAAATGTTTTTCAATCGACAATCATCAATCACCAATCATAAATCCGCTATGGGGAGGTCGAAAAATGGCACAGATGAGTTTAAGGGAAAGGTTTTGGAACCGTTTTACGGGTAAGGACGTGGATATGACGCCCTACGGAAGCACCACCACCTACGGGGTGGTGGATTTGATGGACAAATGCGGGTATGCAAGGCCTCTTGCAGACACGGATCCTGTGGCCATGACCGAATTGTCCTATGCAGGGCATGAGTATGGGAAATTTGAATGGGTCAAGGCTATGGGGTGGGATATCGTGGGACTGAGTGAGGCCTTTGGGTGCAAACTGGGTACGCCTCAGAAGGATATCCAGTATTCCATCCATGGTCACCCATATGCCGACAGCATTGAAAATATTGAATTTCCCTCAGACTATCTGGAACGGGGCCGGTTCCCCGTGTTCAAGGAACATTTCCGGCTGTTGAAGGAGAAGGTGGGGGATGATTTGATCATTTTCGGGGAGACCGAGGGACCGTTTACCTGTGCTGCAAACCTGGTGGGCACGGAGCAGTTTATGAAGTGGATCTACAAGAAGCCGGACAATATCAACACCGTGCTGGAGGTTACCCGGGAGGCGGCTGTGGCGGCTGAAAACTTTGCGTTCGACAATGGAGCAGACTACTACGTATTTGCGGAACCCACGGCAGGCCCGGCACTTCTGAGGAACAAATTCTTCGAAAAACACACCCAGCCCATTTTAAAAGAGGTGGTGGAGCGGGCCAAAGGCCCGGTGGTGCTTCATATCTGCGGGAACACGGACTCCATCATCGAGATGATGTGCGATATCGGGGTGGCGGGCATCAGTATCGAGGAAAAGGCGGATATGAAGCGGGCAGTGGAAATTGCCCATGCAAAGGGGGTCAAGGTCTTCGGCAATGTGGCTACCGCCACCACCTTGTTTAATGGGACGCCGGAGGAAGTGTACCAGGAGGCCACCCAGGCCCTGGAAAACGGTACTGATTTTTTGTGTCCCGGATGTGGTGTGGCCCCCCCCACCCCGCTGGAGAACCTGCTTCAGCTCAAAAAGGCAAGGGATGATTATTTCAGCTGATGCAATGGGCAGACCATAAAAGATCACAATAAGCCGGCCCAGTCATCACCAGCCCTGAAGTATAGTAATCCCTTCTGCTCCCGGCACCTCGGCACACCCGAGGGACGGACCGTCATGCGGTCTGCAGTTTCCACATGCGCCAGAGGTTGACCATGGCCATGGCGGCCCGTTCCGGGGTGGGAAAATTCACCAGGGCCCCGGCGTCTTCGAGATCTTTGATCTGTGCATCCCAGATTCCCGGAGGCGACTGGATACAGCTGAGAAGGGGTTTTTTCTGTCTCCATGCCGTTAAGAGGTCCTTGATTCCCTTGAGTGCATCCACATTGGCCGATGCAAACATCATCAAAAGAAGAATCCCGTCCACACGGGGATCCGTCATCACGTTCTGGATGATGCCTGCGATGGCAGAGGCGTCATACCAGGCCGGTCCCATATCCACCGGATTAGTGCGCAGGGCCAGCGGGGGGAGAAGGTCATTGATGCGCTGCTGAGTGGGGTCTGAAAAGGGGAGGATGTGGAGCCCCTGTTTTTCACACACGTCGCATGCGGCCATGGACGGTCCTGCCTGACTCGAGAGCACGGCCAAGCCGGTTCCGCGGGGAAGGGGGGCCGAGGCCAAGGCCTTTGCTGTGTCCAGGAGGATTTCGGTATCGTCGATATGCAGGATACCGCCCTGGGTGAAGGCGTGTGTATAGACCGCGTGACTGCCGGCCAGTGATCCGGTATGGGACCGGGAGGCCTGATCACTGACGTTTCCGCTTCCGGTTTTGTATCCAATGACGGGCTTTTTGCCCCGCAGGGCTTTGGCCGCCTGAATAAGGGCCGTGGGATTGTCAAGCCCTTCCACATACAACACAATGACCCGGGTTTCAGGATCGTCTGCCAGAAAGTGGAGGATGTGGGCGAAATCCACGTTCAGGCGATTGCCCAGTCCCACGATCTTACTGAACCCCACGTCCGCTCTTATGGCCAGGAATCCCAGCAGGTGAGACATCCCTCCGCTCTGACTGACCAGGGCGACGCCTCCCTTTTTCAACTGAGAAAATTCCGGGGTAAAGGAGGCGTTGAGCCGGGCATGCAAATTGATCATGCCAAAGGTATTGGGACCGATGACCGGGATTCCGGCATCATTGGCAACAGCAGCGATTTCGTCATGAAGACGGCCGCCTTCAGGATCATCAATCTCCCTGAACCCGGCAGTAATCAGCACAATGCCCTTGACCCCTTTCAGGGCGCATTCCCTGAAAATGCCGGGGACGAGTTTGGCCGGCAACACCACAATGACCACATCAATGTCCCCCTTATGGGCGGAAATGGCGGCATAAGCCTCTCTGCCCATGATTTTTCTGGAACCGGGATTTACTGGAATGATGGTCCCGGCATACCCGCCGTGGACCAGGCTTTTCATGACATGAAACCCCAATTTATGCGGATGTTCAGAGGCCCCGATCACCGCTACGGTTTCAGGGTTGAAAAGGGCTTTCATGGGGTCCAGTTTTTTATTCATCTGATAGTGGTTTCTCCTATACGGGTAAGGGTTCACTCTCAAGTATCATACCAGGGCCAGGTCAAACCGCTGTTCTTTGATGATACCCCCCCACTGTGCCGCTTCATGGATCTGGGTAAGCGTAAAGCCGTTTTGTTCATAAATGGTTCGGGCCTTCTCCAGGCCCTCGAACGTCCACAGACTGATCCGCTCGAACCCCGTATCTTTGCAGAACAGAACGGCCCTTTCAATAAGAGTTCTGCCGATGCCCTGTCCTTGAAAGGCAGGATCAACGATAAACCACCTCAGTCTCGCTTCCCCCGGGGTTTGCCGATTTCCCACAATGGCGATACATCCGGCCAGATGTTCCCCGAAGACCGCATTCCACAGTCCATCTTTTTGGGGATCAAAGGATAAAATAAATTCAGAAATTTCCCTGGACACCTGGGCCTCAAAGGTGTGGTCCAGGCCCCAGTGTTCCCGGTAGTAAACCGCGTGGAGGGTGGTGATCCTGCCGATGACCCCGGGAAAATAGCCCACTATGTTGACTTGGTTTCTCATTTTACCGTTATGCTTAGGTATCGCAGTTTTGGCCTGACGTCAAGTGGAAGGATCCCAAGGGTGTGGAAAACGGAGGGAACAAGGGGGATGAAAGGCGAAGGACCCCTTGGAGCGGATCCTTCGCCTCAAGGATGGACGCTATTTGATCAGTTTGACCACCACAAATCCCTTCTGCGGTCTTAAAATGTACAGGTAAACCGGCTTGCCTGATGATACCTGGTCGATTTTCTCTTGGTAATCATTCACACCCTCTATCTTTTGATGGTTGATTTCCTGGATAAAATCGCCTGCCCGAATACCGGCTTCTTCGCCTTTGCTGTCCGGTTCCACACCCACCACCACGACACCATCGTCTTCCTTGAGTTTGAACCGGCGGGCGGTTTCAGGGGTAACATCAGCCACTTTAATACCAAATACCTCTTCTTTTTCTGTTTCCTCGGGGGCGGCGGCAGTTTTGAGATCTTGTCGTTTGGCCAGTGTCACAGTGAAAACTTTCTTCTTTCCGTCACGCCACACCAAAATGTCCACCTCATCGCCCACATCAAAATTCGCAATCATTTGGCTGAGTTCACGGCTGCTGTCCACCTTTTGGCCGTTCACCTCCAATATGATGTCATTGGTCTGGATCCCAGCCTTGGCTGCGGGGTCGCCCGGGAATATCTTGGTGATCAGCACGCCCTCGACGTCCTCCGGTAACCCGTAATATTCTCTCAGTTCCTTATCCAGATCTTGGATGCCCACACCCAGCCAACCCCGGGTCACCTCTCCTGCGGTTTTGAGCTGTTCGATGATCCCCCGGGCCAGATTCACCGGGATGGCGAATCCGATGCCCTGGCCCCCGGCAACAATGGCGGTGTTGATGCCCACCACTTTTCCATCCATGTCCAGCAGGGGGCCGCCGCTGTTGCCCGGGTTAATGGATGCATCGGTCTGAAGAAAGTCATCATAGGGCCCGGCACCGATGACCCGGCCTTTGGCACTGATGATGCCTGAAGTCACCGTATGACCCAGTCCGAACGGGTTTCCGATGGCCACTACCCATTCGCCCACTTTTATGTCATCAGAGTCCCCCATTTCGATGACATGGAGATCGTTTTTGGGATCTACTATCTTGATGAGGGCCAGATCGGTGTTGGGATCCCGTCCCTTGATCTCAGCGTCGAATTCCCGTTTGTCTTTCAAGATGACCTTGATCTGGTCCGCCCCTTTGATGACATGGTTGTTGGTGACGATGTACCCCTGCTCGTCGATGATGAAACCTGATCCCAGACTCCGCTGTCTGAATTGTTGTTCGGGTTGATCACCAAAGAATTTTTCAAAAAACTCGTGAAACGGGCTATCCTTCTGTAAGGGATTTTCCTGAAAATAACGGTGTACACCGCCCATCCCCTTGCTGACTCGTTCAGCCCGA
The DNA here is from genome assembly GCA_041685955.1 of Desulfobacteraceae bacterium. Taxonomy (GTDB): domain Bacteria; phylum Desulfobacterota; class DSM-4660; order Desulfatiglandales; family Desulfatiglandaceae; genus JAIPDZ01. The sequence continues at coordinate 6,770 of JAWLET010000080.1, forward strand.
ATGTTGACCACCGCCGGGCTGTTTTTTTCCGCGAGTTCGGTGAAGCTCTCCGGCCTGACCCCTGTCATTTTCGAGGTTGCCTGAGCTGGGGTCATGGAATAGAGGACCGAGACGGCGAAAAAGCCGGTTAAAAGAAGGACTAGGGATAAGGCGGCTTTCCCTGTTAAATGTTTTCTTAGATAATGTACTGCTTTCATGTTACACCTCCCTTTGTATAATGCTTGCGGTTTTCAGGTTGTGATAAACAGCCTGTTCCTTCCCTTAATTAAAAACAAACTCGGCGGGGTTTCATCATCACCATATTTTATAAACATAAGGATGTAATAGGCCGTTGTCACGTCGCTTTTTTTGTCTATGATGTTTTTCCCAACCGTGTTTGAACACAACATAAGCCCCAATATTTACGAGAACCTTTCGGGAATATTACATGTTGGTAATGTTTCTTTTTTGGAGGCAGACATACAATTGCTTGCCTCAAGGGTCTATTATTTCCTTGATCAGGGTGGGGAAGATCGTTATGGTTTTAGATGGATAAGGTGCACAAGGAGTGTATTACGGTCATGAAACGGGTGTTAAAGGCAGCCATCTGGGGGTTTTCAATCCTAATATTGCTGGGGATTGGCGTGGGGGGATATTTCTGGTATCTCTGGTCCAGCAATCTGCCCTATGTGGGTGAAGTCAGAGAATACCGCCCGCCTGTAATCACCAGAGTCTTCAGTGAGCGTGGAGAGGTGATCGGCAGGTTCTGGGAGGAGAAGCGAACCGTGGTTTCGCTGGATCGCATTCCGGATCACCTGGTCCAGGCCTTTGTGGCAGCGGAAGACAGCCGGTTTTTTGATCACGAAGGAGTGGATTTCAGGAGCATTTTTCGGGCCTTTATCAAAAACCTGACTGCGGGCCGGATCGAACAGGGCGGAAGCACCATCACCCAGCAGGTGACCAAGTCCCTCCTGTTGAAAAATGTGGAAAAAACCTACCGGAGAAAGGTCCGGGAGGCCATTTTAGCTGTTCAGCTGGATAAGATGTTCTCCAAGGATCATATTCTCTTTTTATACCTCAATCAGATCTACCTGGGCCAGGGGGCGTACGGGGTAGCGGCTGCGGCCGGAACCTATTTCAACAAAGAGGTCCAGGACCTGAACCTTGCTGAATCGGCCCTTCTGGCCGGTTTACCTCAGTCGCCGGCCAAGTATTCGCCCGTCTCCCACTTTGGGCGGGCCAGGTTTAGACAGAAGTATGTGTTAAAGAGAATGGCCGAGGAAGGATACATCGATGACCAGGCCTATGCAGAAGCCCTGAATACACCGCTTGAAATAGAGACCAGCGAAAAAAACACCTTTGAAAAGGCTCCCTATTTTACGGAGCATGTCCGGCGATACCTGTTGAAAAAATACGGCAGAGATCTTCTGTATCGAGGGGGGCTCCAGGTCCATACCACACTTGATCTCCACAAACAGACCATGGCCAGAGCGGCTCTGGCCAAAGGCCTGGCCGAACTGGACAAGCGTGAAGGGTACCGGGGACCGGTCAAGCATGTTGAAGGCCAAGCGCTGGTGGATTTTCAAAAGGAGGCTGCGGAAAAATGGAAGGCCGATCCGCCCACACCGGGTAGAGTGGTTCAGGGCGTGGTCATGGGTGTGGACGATAAACAGAAAACCGTGTGGGTTCAGCTGGGCGCACACATGGGCCGGCTTTCACTTCAAGCGATGAACTGGGCAAGAAAGCCCAACCATAAGGTCCCCTCCTATGCGGCCAAGGTAAAAGCGCCTTCCGCCGTATTGGAAAAAGGGGATGTGATACAGGTCCGAATTTTGAAGCCTTATGACGGTGATTCGGTTCCTCCGCATGCTGAAGAAAAGGGGGCCGGGGCAGACCGCACCCGGGTCCTGTGGGACGTAGCCCTGGAACAGACCCCTGTTGTTCAAGGAGCCATCGTGTGTATGGAGCCTGATACCGGTGAGGTGAAGGCCATGGTCGGCGGGCAGGATTTTGATAAGAGTCAGTTCAATCGGGTCATTCAATCCAGACGGCAGCCCGGATCTGCATTTAAGCCCATCATCTACGCCGCTGCCCTGGACCAGGGGATGAACGCTGCGGATATCATTCTGGACTCGCCGTTTATATCGGATCGAAAGCCGGGTGGGGAGGCATGGAAGCCCAAAAACTACAAGGAGAAATTCTACGGCCCCACCCTGTTGCGGACCGGCCTGGTCAAGTCCAGAAACGTCATTACCGTGAAAATATTGCGCAGAATCGGCATCGATTATGCTATTGATTATGCGCGAAACCTGGGCATCACCTCGGAGCTGGTCCCGGATTTATCTTTAGCCCTGGGATCTTCAGGGGTTTCTCTGATGGAATTGACCCGGGCCTATTCGGTTTTTGGCAACGGCGGCATGTTGGTAGAGCCCATCTTTGTCCAAAAGGTCGTGGATCGGAGCGGGCAGGTGGTGGAGGAGAAACAACCCAGCACTCAACGGGTGATTTCACCGGAAACCGCGTTTGTGATGACCGATCTGATGAAAGCGGTGATCCAGGAGGGGACCGGCTGGCGGATCAAAGCGCTCAGAAGACCTGCTGCAGGCAAGACCGGCACCACCAACAATCTCAGGGACGCATGGTTCATGGGCTATGTCCCCGGCCTGGCCACCGGCGTTTGGGTGGGCTACGATGAACCCCGGGAGATGGGCAAAGGGGAGACAGGCTCCAGGGCGGCCAGTCCCATATGGCTCTATTTCATGTCCGAGGTGCTGGAGGGTACGCCCGTCTTGGACTTTCAGGTCCCTCAAGGGGTGGTCTTTGCCAAGATCGACGCCAAAAGCGGGCTTCTGGCCGGCTCCCATTCCCAAAAAACGGTGTTGCAGTCCTTTATAAAGGGCACTGAACCTAAAAAATACGCCCGTAAACCCTCCGCTCCCGAGGCGGGTGAGTTTTCGCAGTTTGATATGGATTCGTACTGATAACAATACGTCAGCAAACTGCAGGACCTGAACCCCGAAATCTGAAACAGCAAAATGGGGTGGCGGCGGAAGGCCTGCATTAAGCAAAGGAGATGGTTAAATGACAAAATATCTGATCATAGGCAACGGCGTTGCCGGAACCACGGCAGCGGAACATATTCGCAAGAAGGATCAGGGGGGAAAGGTCACCATGGTCACCGACGAGGACCTCCCGTTTTATCACAGACTCAGGTTGAACGACTTTGTGGTGGGAGAGGTCACGGAACAGGCACTGATTGTCAAAGACCAACAATGGTATCAAGACCGCGGCATTGATCTCAGGCTCAGACAGCAGGCGATTGACGCAGACCCGGTACAAAAAGTGGTCATGACAGAGCACCAGCAGCTCCCTTATGACCGGCTGTTACTCGCTACGGGAAGCCATTCCTTTATTCCCCCCATACAGGGTGTT
>JAWLET010000081.1:0-3513 GCA_041685955.1 Desulfobacteraceae bacterium
CCGCCTCCTTAGCGGTAACCGTATATCCGGTGGGGTTGTTGGGAAAATTTAAAATGACGATAATTTTATCCCTGTGTTTCGCCGTTTCCCGGACACAGGTCTCAAAAGCGTCCAGGTTGAATCCGCCGGCCTCACTGAACAGGGGGTACTGAATGATGTCCGCCCCCTTCCGAACCGAGAAGATGAGGTTGTAATTGCCCCACATCTTGTCCGGGAGGATAATCGCATCGCCCGGGTCCACCCACATGTCCGATACCACGCTCAACCCGTGGGTAATGGCATGGGTGACAATGGGGAGGCTGATTTCACGTCCTTTCATGGACGGGTTTTTGGCAAAGAGGTCCTTTTGCCAGGCCTCTCTGAGGGGGAGTATGCCGAATGAGGGGGCATAGGTGAGGACCTCTTCGGGCGTCAGGCCCGCGGTCATGGCCATGACCGACGGCAGAAACATGGTGCGACCGTTTTCAGTGGCCATGCCGATGGTGGCGTTGAACCGGTGGGCCTTTTCCTTGGCCTCGGCCCCCTGGGAGAGGATCCCTTTGGGAAAGAAGAGATGTTTCCCCACATGGGAGAGCATGTCATAGAGCGTTGGGTTCCCCTTTGAAATGGTGTCGTTCAACTCCTGGGCGATCGGATTCATGTGGCTTACTCCTTTATGTATGGTGCGGGTCAAAATTGTCGGCTGGCTGTAAATCCCGGTAAAGCGTGGTGGTTTTGTCCGGGAAGATGGGCGTCCCGGAAATCACTTGACTTAAAAACAGATTATTTAATATATAGATTCTGGTTTTTCAATGAATTTTTGCAGAGAAACATTGAGGGGTTCAGGAAAGGGGAATCTATATGAGAGATGTGGTGATCGTCAGTGCGTGCAGAACGGCGGTGGGAGATTTTGCAGGATCCCTCAGCGGGGTTTCCGCCACGGACCTTGGCGCGCTGGTTATTCAGGAGGCCCTCAAACGGGCCGGGGTGGAAAACGAAGACGTGGATGAGGTGATCATGGGGAGTGTGCTGCCCCACGGTCTGGGACAGAATCCGGCCCGACAGACCCTGGTCAGGGCAGGCCTTCCCTGGGAAGTGGGCGCCATTACGGTCAACAAGGTCTGCGGTTCAGGGTTAAAGGCGGTGATGCTGGCGGCCCAGGCCATTCAGTGCCATGATGCCGAGGTGATTGTGGCCGGGGGCCAGGAAAACATGAACCTGTGTCCCTATATGCTTCCAAAGGCCAGAACCGGGTATCGCATGAACAACGCCGAGGTGGTGGACGGCATGGTGCACGACGGGCTGTGGGATCATGTGAACGATTTTCACATGGGGATCAGCGCGGAACTGGTGTCCGAACGCTACGGCATCAGCCGGGAGGATTCGGACGCATTCGCTCTCGGTTCCTACGAAAAGTGCTGGAAGGCCATTGAAGGGGGTAAATTCAAAGCGGAAATCGTACCCGTAGAGGTCCCGGTTCGAAAAGGGGAACCCAACATATTCCTGGAAGACGAGATCCCCATGCGACCGCCCAGGACCAGTGCAGAGGCATTGGCAGGCCTCAGGCCCGCGTTCAAAAAGGACGGTATCGTCACTGCCGGGAATGCCTCCAAGATCAGCGACGGGGCCTCGGCCCTGGTGGTCATGTCGAGAGAAAAGGCGGATGCCTTAGGGTGCAGACCCCTGGTTCGAGTGGGGGCCCAGGGGGCTGCGGGCATTGATATGAAGTATGTGCTGGTGGCGCCCATTTTATCCATCCCCAAGGTCCTGGCCAAGGACGGTCTCAAGATCAAGGATGTGGAGATTCATGAAATCAACGAGGCCTTCAGCACCTCTTCGGTGGCCATTAACAGAGAACTGGGGATTGATCCGGAGAAAGTCAATGTGCACGGCGGTTCCGTGGCCGTCGGGCACCCCATCGGCGCCAGCGGGGCCCGGGTCCTGACCACCCTGATCCATGCCATGAAAGATCGGGGGCTCGGAGTGGGAGAGGCCTCCCTGTGCCTGGGCGGGGGAGAGGCGGTCACCCTGGTGGTGTATAATGAGTCGTGAGGTTTCAGGTGTCGGGTTTCAGGTTTCAGGTGTCAGGTTTCAGGTGTCAGGTGTCAGGTGTCGGGTTTCAGGTGTCAGGTCTTCAGCATGGGCTTCTGGGTTCAACCTCTGAACCTTTGAACCCTTGAACCTCTGAACCCTTGAACCTCTGAACCCTTGAACCTCTGAACCTCTGAACCCTTGAACCTTTAAGCCTCTGAACCCTTGAACCTCTGAACCCTTGAACCTTTAAGCCTCTGAACCCTATATAAAAAATCAGACAAGGAGATGAGATATGCGAGATGTGGTAATCGTATCAGGCGTAAGAACCCCGGTAGGGTCGTTCGGGGGGACATTAAAAACCACACCGGTGGTGGATCTGGGGGCCCTGGTGTTACGGGAGGCCCTCAAACGGGTGAAGCTGAAACCGGTGGCCACCGACACTCTCATGGGGTTTGAGCCCGATGCCTTGAAAGGCACCGGCATGATCGCCCTGGAAAAAGAGGGGTATGATTATGATGAGGCATTTCAGCCGATCCAGATCGATGAAGTGATTCTGGGGAATGTGGTGGGCGCCGGACAGGGACAGAACGTGGCCCGACAGGCCATGATCCGGGCCGGCATTTCCAAGGAAACCGGGGCCTTCACGGTCAACAAGGTCTGCGCCTCGGGCATGAAGACCCTGGCCCTGGCGGCCCAGGCCATCCGTCACGGAGAGGCGGAGGTCATTCTGGCCGGCGGCATGGAGAACATGAGCGCCATTCCCTATGCCCTTCCCAAGGCCCGGTGGGGGGCCCGTATGAACAACACGGAACTGGTGGATCTCATGATCTTAGATGGGCTTTTTGAGATCTTCTACGGCTATCACATGGGCCTGACCGCAGAGAATATTGCGGAGAAATACGGGATTTCCAGAGAAGAACAGGATGAACTGGGGGCCATGAGCCACCAGCGGGCCCGAAAGGCTATTGCGGAGGGGCTTTTCAAGGAGGAGATCGCGCCTGTGGTCATTCCTCAGCGGAAAAAGGACCCGCTGATCTTTGATACGGATGAGCGGCCCATGGATACCTCGGTGGAAAAAATGGCCAAGCTGAGGCCTGCATTCAAAAAGGACGGCACCGTGACCGCGGGCAATGCCTCGGGCATCAATGACGCAGCAGCGGCCCTGCTCCTCATGAGTGCTGAAAAGGCCGAAGAGATGGGCTTGAAGCCTCTGGCCAGAATCAAGGCCTATTCCTCCGGCGGGATCGATCCCGCCTATATGGGGTTGGGTCCCATTCCGGCGGTTCGAAAGATTCTGGCCCAGGAAGGCATGTCCATCGATGATTTCGAGGCCATTGAACTCAATGAGGCCTTTGCGTCCCAGGCCATTGCCTGTATCCGGGAATTGAAGTGTGACCTGGAAAAGACCAACCCGCTGGGAAGCGGTATCTCCATCGGGCACCCCATCGGGTGCTCCGGGGCCCGCATTGTGGTCACCCTTGTGGGCGAGATGCAGCGAAA
>JAWLET010000081.1:3613-10038 GCA_041685955.1 Desulfobacteraceae bacterium
GGACTGTGTGGGGCCAGCCCCGATGCCAAAGAGGGGATGAGCGCTTTTTTGGAAAAGCGAAAACCTGAATTTACGGGGGAACTGAAATAAAAAATGGAATTCGCACTGACAGAAGAACAGCAGATGGTCAGGGACATGGCGGCGAGGTTTGCGGAAACCGAGATCAAACCCAAGGCCGCGGAACTGGACGAAACGCATTCCCACCCCGCAGAAATCGTCCAGCAGTTGGGCGAATTGAAGATGATGGGGATCGCCGTACCCGAGGAATTCGGCGGGGGGGGGATGGATTATGTCAGTTATGTACTGGCCTTGATCGAGGTGTCCAAGGCCTGTGCATCCACCGGGGTGATCATGTCCGTGAACAATTCCCTGTACTGTTTTCCGGTATATGCATACGGCACCGAGGAGCAGAAGAAAAAATACCTGTCCCCCTGTGCTTCGGGTGAAAAGATCGGGTGTTACGGGCTTACCGAGGCCGGGGCCGGTTCCGATCCCGCGGGGATGCGGACCACGGCGGTCCAGGATGGGGATGCGTGGGTCATCAACGGGGAAAAGAAGTTTATTACCAACGGCAATGTGTCTTCTTACACGGTGATTGCCGCGGTCACGGATAAAGATAAGGGCTATAAAGGGATCAGCTCCTTTGTGGTGGATTTGGAAAATACCCCCGGATTCAAGGTGGGGCGAGTGGAAGACAAACTGGGGATCCTGGCCTCGGGGACCGCAGAGCTGGTGTTTGAAGATGCCCGGCTGCCCGCGGATGCCCTCCTTGGCAAACAAGGGGAGGGATTCAAACAGATGCTCACCACCCTGGATGGGGGCCGGATCGGGATTGCCTCCCAGGCCATCGGCATCGGGCGGGCCGCACTGGAGGAATCCGTGGCCTATGCAAAGACGCGGGAGCAGTTCGGCAAGCCCATTACCGCCTTTCAGGCCATCCAGTGGAAAATGGCGGATATGGCCACGGAACTGGATGCCGCGGAGCTCCTGACGCTTCGGGCCGCATGGCTCGAGGACCGGAAAAAACCCTACGAGAAAGCCGCGGCCATGGCCAAACTGTACGCCTCGGATGCGGCCATGCGGGCGGCCGTGGAGGGGGTTCAGATTCTGGGCGGTTATGGCTACTGCAAGGAATATCCCATGGAACGTCACATGCGGGATGCCAAGATATGCCAGATCTATGAGGGGACCAACGAGATCATGCGTCTGGTTATTGCCAAAAATCTCATAAAGGGATAATGGGAAAAGCCGTGTCCTGGCGGCGTGCAAATGTTTAACTCAATGGAAAGGGGGTCTTAAATGCCCTTGACCTTCAACACAGCGATCTTTGAGGATATCAAAAAGGCGTACCGCAAATGGGAGGAGAAACTCAACAAGGTGTTCTCTGCCAAGCCTGAACGGCTCAAGCGGTTCAGCACAGTGTCCGACTGGGAGATCAACCGGCTGTATACGCCCGAGGACAACAGGGATCAGGATTTCATGGAACAGCTCGGTTTTCCCGGGGAGTATCCCTTTACCCGCGGGGTCCAGCCTTCCATGTACAGGGGCCGGCTCTGGACCATGCGCATGTTCGCGGGCCTGGGAAGCGCCAAAGATACCAACACCCGTTTTCATCACCTGGTGAACGCCGGTCAGACCGGACTGTCCACCGCCTTTGACATGCCCACGCTTATGGGATACGACACAGACGCGCCCAAGGCCAGGGGCGAATGCGGGAGATGCGGGGTGGCCATCGATACCCTTGCGGATATGGAGGAGCTCTTTGCCGGACTGCCCATTGATAAAATCACCACCTCCATGACCATCAACCCCCCCGCATCCGTGATCTGGGCCATGTATGTGGCTATGGCGGAAAACCGGGGGATCGACCGGAAGGTGATCGGCGGGACCATCCAGAACGATATGCTCAAGGAGTTTATCGCCCAGAAGACCTTCATGTGCCCGCCCGAGCCCTCGGTCCGGCTCATTACCGATACGGTGGAGTTCGGGACCCGGGAGGTGCCGAGATGGAATACCATCAGTATCAGCGGGTATCATATTCGAGAGGCGGGCTCCACCGCGGTTCAGGAACTGGCCTTCACCCTGGCCGACGGGATCGCCTATACCGAGCAGGCCATTGAGCGGGGGTTGGGGGTGGATGAGTTTGCGCCACGGTTTTCATTCTTCTTCAATTCTCATCTGGATTTCTTTGAAGAGGTGGCCAAATTCAGGGCCGCCCGCCGGATGTGGGCCAGGATCATGAACGAGCGGTTCAAGGCCGAAGATCCCAGGTCCTGGTGGCTGAGATTCCATACCCAGACCGCCGGATGTTCCCTGACCGCCCAGCAGCCCTACAACAATGTGGTCCGAACGGCTCTCCAGGCCCTGTCCGCGGTCATGGGTGGGACCCAGTCGCTTCACACCAACTCCTTGGACGAGGTCCTGGCCATACCCACGGAAGAGGCGGCCACCATTGCGCTCAGGACCCAGCAGATTATTGCCGAGGAAGCCGGGGTGGCCAACACTATCGATCCTCTGGGCGGGTCTTACTTTGTGGAGGCCCTGACCGACCGGATGGAGGCGGAGGCCTTTGAGATTATCCAGAAGATCGACGACATGGGCGGGATGCTGGCGGCCATTGAGCATAACTATCCCCAGCAGGAGATCGCCGATGCCGCCTACCATTATCAGCGGCAGGTCGACGACCATGAAAAGGTGGTGGTGGGGGTCAACAAGTATGTCACCGAGGAGGAACTGCCGGTGGAGACCCTGGAGATCGATGAGGCCCTGGAAAGCCTTCAAATCGAGAAGACCAACAGGGTCAAAACCGAGCGGAATAGTGCGGAAGTGAAGGAACGCTTAGAGAGAGTGGGTGAGGCCTGTTCAGGAAAACAGAACGTGATGGAGCCCTTGATCGGGGCGGTAAAGGCCGGCGCCACCCTCCAGGAAGTGTGCGACGTCTACCGAAAGGTGTTTGGCGAGTACAGGGATCCGGGGATCTATTAGGGTAAGAGGGGAAACGATGGAACATAAACGAAGGGTAAGGGTGATGGTGGCCAAGCCGGGTCTGGACGGGCATGACCGCGGGGCCAGGATAATCGCCAGGGCCTACCGGGATGCCGGCTTTGAGGTGGTGTATACGGGACTGCATCAGACGCCCGAGGAGATTGTGGAAGCGGCCATTCAGGAAGATGTGGATATGATCGGTCTGTCCAGCCTGGCCGGGGCTCACAAATACCTGTTTCCGGCCGTGGTCAATCTGCTGCGGGAAAGGGGCGCGGATGATATTGTGGTCTGTGGCGGGGGGATTATTCCGGATGAAGATTTGGAAAAGCTCAAACAGGCCGGTATAAAACAGATTTTTACGCCGGGGACCCCTCTGGAGGAAATTGTAAGTTGGGTCAAGCAAAATGTCAGCCCCCGGTAACGCCGGAAAGGATACATGATGGTGATGAATAATTTGGCTGAGAAGGTGGTGGCCGGGGACGTTCGGTCCGTAGCCCGCCTCATACGGGATATAGACGACGGGATCACCGAGGTAAGAGAGGTGTTGAAGGATCTGTATCCCCATACCGGAAATGCATATGTGGTGGGGATCACCGGTTCTCCGGGAGTGGGAAAGAGTACCCTGGTGGACCAGATGGTCGCCCACTTGAGAAAGCGGGGGAAGAGCGTGGGGGTGTTGGCCGTGGACCCCACCAGTCCCTTCAGCGGCGGGGCCATCTTGGGGGACCGGGTGAGGATGCAGCGACACAGCATGGACCAGGGGGTGTTTATTCGATCCCTGGCCACCCGGGGCCATTTTGGAGGCCTGACCCAGTCCACCCGCAGTGCCATTGACGTGCTGGATGCCATGGGAAAGGATTATATCCTGGTGGAGACCGTGGGTGTGGGTCAGGATGAGGTGGACGTGGTCAAAAGCGCCCACACCACGGTGATCGTGGTGGTTCCGGGTATGGGAGACGATATCCAGGCCATAAAGGCGGGAATCCTGGAGGTGGGGGACATCTTTCTCATCAACAAATCCGACCGGGAGGGTACGGATAAGACCCTGTCCGATCTCAGGTTGATGATCGAGATGGATCAGAAGAAATATGACCAAGGCGGGTGGAAGCCGCCCATCCTGAAGGTGGAAGCCGTGTTTGACAAGGGCGTGGCCCAGTTTATCGATGAGATCGATCGTCATGCCCGATATCTGGTGGATTCAGGAAAGGGACTGCACTTCAGGAGTAACCCGGAACGGGTGCGCCAGGAACTGGCCGAGATGGTGAAGGGTCGTCTCATAGAAGAGGTATTGAACAGCCTGACCGGTACCGGGGCCTTTGACCGTGCTGTGGAATCCGTTACCCAAGGGAGCACAGACCCCTATACCGCCTGCGACGACCTGGTGTTGCCCACCATAAAACGTTCCAGGGAGTGACGGGATTGAACCCATGTACGGCCTGCTCTGGTGGATACGCCAAATCATTCTGACGTCCGCAGGGTGCTTTTTTTTGCTGTTCGGAATCCACGTACTCATGGGGGCCTATGCCCAGAACGACCCTTATTCCTTTGTCTTGACCTTTTTTGCGTCCAATTTGATCATCCTCATCAGCGCCACCCTGATACTGGGATTTGTGTTGAGGATGATTCGGGTTTACCGGATGACCGGGAGATCAGAAGAGAGTGAATCCGGCGATCCATAACCCGCCGGCCACCAGTTTTACCCTGGGAAATCCCCATGAGGAACAGCAAAGCGCAACCCTGCATTTCGCCGGGGTACCCATCAAAAATCACAAAAGGGAGGCTACCGACATGCCGCGAGCCAAAAAAAGCCAGCCCATTGGAAAACGGCTGATGAAGTTGCGAAAGGAGAAAAAGCTGACCCTCAAGCATCTCGCCAATGAAACCGGGCTTGCCCCCGCCTTTATCTCCAAGGTGGAAAAAGGGGAGGTGACCCCGCCGGTGGCGGTTATCCTGCAGCTTTCCCGGGCACTGGATATCGACTCCGGGGTTTTGCTTACTGAAGAAAAACGGCGGGTGAACCAGCAGTCTGAGGCAGACTATGACAAAAGGACCGAGACCTACACCTATGAAACCCTCACGCCCGCGGCCAAGCATAAGCACCTGAAGGCCTTCAGGATATTCATAGATCCCAAATCGGAACACAAGTCGGTCAGCTATCAGCACCTCGGTGAGGAATTCCAGTATGTGCTCAAGGGGAGGGTGGAGGTGGTGGTGGGCGAGAACAAAAATGTCCTGGGACCGGGCCAGAGCATCCATTTCAATTCCGCCATCCCCCACAAACTGAAAAATATCAGTTCCCAAAAGGCGGAACTGGTGGTGGTGCTGTACACGCCGTGAATCGGGAGATAATAAATGGCTTACCAGTTGAATGAAGAGCAACGGATGATCCGTGCCATGGTCAGGGATTTTGCCCGGGAGGTGGTGCTGCCCACTGCGGCGGAAAGAGATAAAACCAAGGAATTTCCTGCTGAAAATATCAGACAGATGGGAGAACTGGGGCTCATGGGGATGAACGTGCCCCCGGAATATAACGGGGCAGGCGTGGATACGGTCAGCTATTCCCTGGCCCTTCAGGAGATTGCGTATGCATGTGCCTCCACCGCGGTGGTCATGTCGGTCCATAACTCAGTGGCCTGTGGGCCCATCTATATCTACGGCTCAGACTATCTCAAGGAGACCTTTTTAAAGCCGCTGGCGGCCGGGCAGAAGATCGGCTCATTCGCCCTGACCGAAGCCGGGGCTGGGTCGGATCCGGCCAGCCAGAAGACCCGGGCGGTCCGGGACGGGGACAGCTATGTGATCAACGGCAGCAAAATGTTCATCACCACGGGAAAAAATTCGGATTTGACCGTGGTCACCGCCTATACGGACAAGGATAGGCGGCACCGGGGAATCAGCGCCTTTGTGGTGGAAAAGGGGACCCCTGGATTCACGGTGGGCAAGGAAGAGGAGAAGATGGGGCTCAGGGCCTCTGACACGGCAGAATTGGTGTTTGAGGACTGCCGGGTTCCTGCCGGGAATATTGTGGGTCAGGAGGGCGATGGATTCGTCATTGCCATGGCCTCTCTCGACGGGGGGCGGATCGGTATTTCATCCCAGTCCGTGGGGGTGGCCCAGGCCTGCCTGGATGCGGCGGTCGGTTATGCAAAGCAACGGATTCAATTCGGTAAGGCCATATCTCAGTTTCAGGGGATTCGATGGATGATTGCGGATATGGCCACCCAGATCGAGGCGGCCCGGCTTCTGACTTTCAACGCGGCCTCCATGCGGGATCGGGGGGAAAATTACAGCTCCGCAGCTTCCATGGCCAAGGTGTTCGCTTCTGAAATGGTCAACAAGGCGGCCTATCAGGCCATCCAGATTCACGGGGGATATGGCTATATAAAGGAGTTCCCTGTGGAGCGCTATTACCGGGATGTACGGGTCTTTACCATCTATGA
>JAWLET010000082.1:0-10017 GCA_041685955.1 Desulfobacteraceae bacterium
ATGAGTACAGAAGAGATTATGATCGCAGATTTTGTGCTGCGAAACATCGGTTTTGCGTCCAACACCACCATCGGCATCGTGGTCACAAATGCCGTGCTGACCAGATCACAGGCCACCAAAGTGGCATCCATGGCCCACAACGGCTATGCCCGGACCATCCGGCCCACACATACCATGCTGGATGGGGACACCCTCTTTACAGTGGCCACGGGCCAAGTTCCGGCCGATATCAGCGTGGTGGGGATGCTCTCGGCCAGGGCCGTGGAGCGGGCCGTGATCAAGGCCGTCCAGCGGGCGGAAAGGCTCCTGGGCTTCCCATGCAGTAACGAGGTACATCCATAGCTCGCCAGGCCCCACCGGTTGCTATCACCAGGTATGCCCGCCAAAGCCCGGGCCCGGACGACCCATATCGTTCTCCCAGCTCGGGGGGTTGGTATCATAAGGGGCATACCGCCATTTGTGGGGATCAAATTCGGATCTCAATTCCGAACAGGCGCCCACAGCAATGGTAACCCACAATACCAGAAACAAACGCCACATCATCCGTTTCATTTGACGCATTCATCCTCCATTTTCAACCATCACAGGATACAAGATTGCATTTATTGCATATTCTGATAAATAATGTAAGATAAAAGTATCAAGAAAAACCAGCAAACAGGAGATCTTAATTGGAATTTCGGAGCATTGCCAGGGTGGGGCGGTTCAAGGATGTTATCGCCAGTCTTTTGCGGCACGGTTTTGACGATATGGTGCAACGATTGGATCTGCCGGGGATGGATCTGGTCAGAAAATGGACCCATTCGGACACCAAGGTGGGGACCTATGAACGGATCCGTCACGTACTGGAAGACCTGGGTCCCACCTTTGTCAAGTTCGGGCAGATCATGAGCCTCAGACCGGATCTTCTACCTCAACCCCTTATTCAAGAGTTGAGCAAACTCCAGGATGACGTGGCCGCCGAGGAATTCAGCGCCATTCAACAGGTGGTGGAAAGGGAACTGGACCGCCCTTTAAAAGAGGTGTTCAGTATTTTTGATGTGACGCCTCTGGCCGCAGCCTCCCTCTCTCAGGTGCACCGGGGGGTGCTGCGCAAAGAGGGATGGATTGTATCTGTCAAAATCCAGCGGCCCGGCATTCGAAAAAAAATCCGGACCGACCTGGATATTCTGGCCGCCATTGCCCTCCGCCTGCATGAACGTTCAGAGGAGTTGCAGTTTTATGACCTCCCCAATCTGATTCGGGTCACCCGGCGAAATCTTCTACAAGAGATTGATTTCAAAAGAGAGGCCCGGAATATGAAAATCGCCCGGTCCTATGCCGGGGACAACGCCATCCATATCCCTGAGCCTCATGAACACTATTGCACCGAAGGTCTTCTGGTCATGGAATATGTCCAGGGGACCAAACTCAAGGACATGGACCACAGCCAGCTCAGTGAGCCCATGGCCCTGGCCAAACAGGGATTGCACACGGCCATTAAACAGATCCTGGAGGATGGATTTTTTCATGCCGACCCCCACCCGGGCAATATGCTCATCATGGATGAAAATCGGCTCTGCCTCCTGGACTGGGGCATGGTAGGCCGGCTCACGGAAAGAAACCAACACGATATTTTGGATCTACTCACGGCTGTAGTGAACAAAGACAGCCATGCCCTGGCCCACGCCCTCCTTCAAATGAGCCAGAATACCCGCATCATTGACCTCCAGGCCCTGGAAAGGGATCTGTTGGAGGCCCTGGATACCTATTATGCGGTACCGCTGAAGGATCTGAATATCGGCCAACTCCTGTTGCTCATCACCGGACTTTTACGGGAATATCAACTGAAGCTGCCCTCGGACCTGGTCATCATGATAAAATCCCTGGTTACGGCCGAAGGGACGGCCCGCCTCATCTATCCGGAGCTGGATGTGTTCACAGAAGCCCAAGGGCATATAAAGCGCCTGGCGTCCAAGCGGATGCGACCCCGGGCCCTGTGGCATCGCTTTCATAACACGCTTTCCTATCTCTTTTTCCTGCAAAGAGATATCCCCCTGCGACTTTCTCAGATCGTAAACAAGATGGAAAGCGGGGAGTTACGCATCCGCTTTACCCACGAAAACCTCAAAAGCCTCCGAATGACCATTGAAAACGCATCCAGCCGGATGGCATTCAGCATTATTATCGCCGCCCTGATTATCGGCTCTTCCATGATCATTACCACCGGCATCGGGCCGTTGCTCTTCGGATTTCCCGCCTTAGGGGTGGTGGGATACATCATCTCCGGTGTGATAGGGCTGTGGCTGGTATTCAATATTATTCGGGGGAGAAAGTATTGACCCCATTTCAAAATCCCTAAGTCTCCTGTTTGGGCGAGAGATCCCCTCACTGTTTTGAACCCAATGTCATTAACTTAAGGCTCTACCGCCCTATCACTACGCGCAAACGTCATTCCGGGCTTGACCCGGAATCCAGTCTTTTCAAATACCTCTGGACCCCGGCTTTCGCCGGGGTGACGATCGAACTATCGGAATGTTGCTTAAATTAATGACATTGGTTTTGAACCTCCGGATCGAAATAGGCCGTTTCCCGTTACGATCCTTGACATCCATACAAATGTGATTATGATTTCGAATATATGTAACCCTCTGTTATTTATATATAAAAAGCTTCACATGGGGCGTTTTCCAATTAGAAATCATGGAAGCCCTTAATTTGCATAAGTGGGCCCTTTTATGAGGTTTTACCTGTAGGGACCTCCTACTTGATCCAGAATCCACCCATTCTTCAGTTTTCCGGGAGGAGGCCATGGCAAAAGACTACTATTTTGTACTGGGAATAGGGCGCGGTGCAGATCGACAGAAAATTAAGCGGGCTTATCGGACCATCGCAAAAAAATACCATCCGGACATAAGCCATTCAAGACAGGGCAGCGAGAAATTTCAAGAAATACGCGAGGCCTATGAAACCCTGATGGACGAAGACAAACGAAAGAGGCATGACCGTGAATTGAATCGACAGACATCCGGGACCACCAGAATCCCCAAAAGGGGAGTCGGGAGAAGCACACGGCCTTTTGACCCTCTTAAGAACTTCATGGGATCTACGGATACATTTTTTGAGGGCTTTGTGCCCGGCTTTTTTGATATAAAAAGCAGGCGAGCGGAGAAAAAGGATCTCTATTATGAGGCCATCCTCTCGCCCAAAGAGGCCAAAAACGGGGGACGGTTTCCGGTCAGTATCCCCATTATTGAGCCGTGTCCCGTATGTGGACATGACCGCTTAAGGGACAGATTTTTTTGTACCATGTGTTCAGGACACGGAACCATCCGATCCCAAAGGTCTTTTTCACTCGGGATCCCGCCGGGGGTCCGCCATGGAACAGAAGTTTCCTTGTCCATGGAAGACATTGGCCTCAGGGACGTTTTTCTGCATCTCACCGTAATCATCGACCCCGCACTCTCAGCCCAATGACACCCCCCAGGCCGAGGAGGGATGCCGCAGGCGGGACCACACCAAAGCGTCCCTGCGCACATTTTTCTTGACAATTTGTAATTTTGAAAGCTTATGTAACGTCAGGATCCATAGTCGAGCCGTCCACCCCGTCCACCCCCATATCAGCTCAGGAAAGCGGTTCATGCACAAGCTCCTGATCGTCGACGACGAACCCATTGTCATGGAGAACCTGGGGGCGCTTCTTACGGCCATGGGGTACACCGTATCAGGAAAGGCCTTCTCGGGCCAAATGGCGGTATCCATGGCCGCCAGACTCCTGCCGGATCTGATCCTCATGGATATTGTCATGCCCGGGAAAATGGACGGCATCGATGCGGCCCGGGAGATCCGGCGGGCATCGGATATACCGGTCATCTTTATGACCGCTCATACCGATACAGAACTGATGGAAAAAGCCAAATATTCGAAACCTCATGGGTATGTGATCAAACCGTTTCACGCGGCCCAGATTCGTTCGGCCATCGAGATTGCGCTCACCCAAAAAAAGACGGTGGAGGCACTGAAGGCCTCGCAGGCGAAGATTCGAAGCCTGTCCGCTCACATGCTCGAGGCCCAGGAACAGGAACGAAAACGGATCTCCATGGCCCTGCACGATCAATTGGGGCAGGCCCTTTCTCTCCTGAGCGTGAGAATCGACACCATATGCCGTAAACTTCCCGAAACCCTGCCAAACCATCAAAAAGAGTGTAAAGAGATATCCGCCTATGTCAAACAGATCATTGAGGACACCCGCAGGCTCTCGCGGGAACTGAGTCCCCGCATTCTTGAGGATTTGGGCCTTTCTGCCGGCCTGAAATGGCTTATAGAGGAAGCGGGCAAACACCTCCGGGTGAAAACCGAACTGCATATCCAAGAGATTGATCACCTCTTTCCGGCCGAGACCCGGATCACAGTTTTCAGGATCTTCCAGGAAGCGCTTTCCAACATCATCAAATACGCCCAGGCCGGTCGAATAACCGTGGTTGCAAGAAAAACCGGGGATATGGTACAGTTCAGCATCAAGGATGATGGCAAGGGGTTTGCTGCAACCCATATTCTGGCCTTGGATTCCACTGAAAAAGGACTGGGCCTGGCCATCATGGAAGAGCGGGTGAACATGCTGGGTGGAGATTTTGACATAGTGTCCCGAAAGGGACAGGGCACTGAAATCCGTTTTTCAGTACCCACCCACCCATTGAAGACCTAAGGGAAGTAAAGCAATGGGAAGTTATGCAATCGTCCTGGCCGATGATCATACCATCTTCAGGGCGGGCGTCAAAAAGATTCTGGAAGATGCGTCTGACGTGAAAGTGGTGGGGGAGGTTGACGACGGTCTGGCACTCCTGGACTTTCTGAAAAAGCATGAGGCGGACATGGTGCTGCTCGATATCTCCATGCCGAATCTGCGGGGAATCGAGGCCGCCCGGGAGGCCAAGAGCATACGTCCCGACATCAAAATCCTGATTCTGACCGTGCACAAAAACGTGCAGTACCTGGCCAATTCAGTGGATGCCGGTGCAGACGGATACCTATTGAAGGAAGACTCCGCCGGAGAGCTTCTGGAGGCCGTTGCCAGACTTCGAAAAGGGGGCCGATATATATCCCGCAGCCTTTCCATGGACATGACAGAGGATTTTTTCAAAAAACGGGGCCGGGGACCCGGGTCCGGCCCGGCGGATCTGAGCATCCGGGAAAGAGAGGTATTGAAATTTGTTGCTGAGGGAAAATCAAACAAGACCATCGGAAAACTCCTTTTCATCAGCCCACGCACGGCAGAGCATCACCGGGCAAATCTTAAAAAGAAACTGGGGCTGAACAGTACCGCCGACCTGGTTAAATATGCCATCGAAGACGGCTATACCACCATAGAGAAGTCAGCCACCTAGGACTACTACCTAACATTTACCTCCAAGTAATACTACCCTTAAAATACGGCCTTTTCTTCCCCTAAAACAGGGGTACACACCGTTGAATCCGCCTTTACAAAGGTGATAAATTTATAATTGTTTCTTATTTTGAATTCCTATCTGATGGTTGACGAAAGCATATCTATAAATAATAGGTTTTCATTTAACATAGGTCAACATTAACTCGTGATCAGGAGGTGCTGAATGAAACAGGAAACAGAGTTCTATGAAAGGCTGGAAAGCAAGGGAATCTCGCGAAGGGATTTCATGAAGTACTGCGGGATGTTAACGGCCACCATGGGGCTGTCGTCGTCCTTTATCCCCCAAGTCGCGAACGTCTTTGCGGCCCCCAAGCAGAGGCCGCCGGTGGTCTGGCTGCACTTTGCCGAATGTACGGGCTGTTCAGAGGCCACCCTCAGGTCCATGTACCCCTGGATTGATGAACTGGTTCTGGAAATCCTGGACATTGCCTACCATGAAACCATCATGGCCGCATCCGGCCAGCATGCTGAGGATCAGCTTCACCATGCGGTGAAGAAGTATGACGGAAAATTCATCTGCGTGGTGGAAGGGGCCATTGCCACCAAATACAACGGGGCCTATGGGAAAATCGCCGGGCGGACTTTTCTGGACATTGCCAAAGAGGTCTGTCCCAAGGCCGCTGCAGTCATTTGTATCGGCGCCTGCGCCACCTACGGCGGCATACAAGCCGCGAGCCCCAACCCCGGCGGATACAAAGGGGTCGGTGACGCCCTGGGGATCAAAACTGTCAATATAGCCGGTTGTCCGCCCAACCCCATCAATCTGGTGGGAACCATTGTCAATTACCTGCTCTTGGGAAAGCTCCCTGCGGTTGATGATCTGGGAAGACCCCTCTTTGCCTATGGGAAGACCATACATGATCAATGTCCGAGAAGGTCCCATTATGAAAACGGTGAATTTGTAGAAGAATTCGGCTCCGAAGAAGCGGCCAAAGGCTACTGTCTCTACCTGGTGGGCTGCAAGGGTCCCTACACCTACAACAACTGCCCGGTGGCCAAGTTTAACGACGGCACCAGCTGGCCGGTTGAGGCAGGTCACCCCTGTATCGGATGCAGTGAGCCGGACTTCTGGGATTCCATGACGCCCTTCTTTGAGGAAAAGGAATGACCCGATTCCCCACATGGACATTGATGAATATACGCTATAGTTAAAGAGAGGAGACCATAATGAGTAAAAAAATCGTAGTTGACCCCATTACCAGAATAGAAGGGCACCTCCGCATCGAAGTTGAGGTGGAAGGGGGCAAGGTCAAAAACGCCTGGAGTTCCGGCCAGATGTTCCGAGGCATTGAAATCATTTTACAAGGCCGGGACCCACGGGATGCACCCCTTTTTACCCAGCGCTCCTGCGGGGTGTGTACCTACGTCCACTACCTCTCTTCCATCCGGGCGGTGGAAGACGCCATAGGGGTACAGATTCCGGACAATGCCCGCATCATCCGGAACCTGCTTCACGGGGCCCAATTCCAGCATGATCATATCGTCCATTTTTATCACCTGCACGCCCTCGACTTTGTGGATGTGGTGGACGCCCTCAAGGCTGATCCCAAGAAGACCGCGGCCTTGGCCGACAATGTCAGCAATGATCCCCACGGGGGCACATCTTACTTTAAGGAGGTGAAGCAGCGGATCAAGACCTTTGTGGACAGTGGGCAATTGGGACCTTTTTCCAATGGATATTGGGGAAGCCCTGCCTACAAATTGCCCCCTGAGGCCAACCTCATGGCTGCGGCCCATTACATTGAGGCCCTTCGGCTCCAGGCCAAGGCGGTGAGAATGCATGCCGTATTCGGGGCCAAGAACCCCCATCTCCAGGCCTTGGCCGTGGGCGGGGTGACCAGTGTGGCCGATTTAACCCCGGATCGCATTGCTGAATTTTTATATATCTGGAAAGAGACCCAAGACTTTGTCAAAAACGTCTATATCCCGGACCTGATCGCCATTGCCTCCTTCTATAAGGACTGGGGCAGCATCGGCGGCAACCAGAATTTCCTGGCCTGGGGAGACCTGCCCCAGTCGGCGGAAGAACCACAGAGTCTCTTCCTCCCCCGGGGCGTGATCATGAACCAGGACCTGAAGAACGTCAAGATGGCCGAGCCTGAAAAGGTCACGGAACATATTGACCGTTCCTGGTATAAAGGAAACGGGGCCAAACATCCCTATAATGGCGAAACCAGACCGCTTCAAAAAGACCCGGAATATGATATCGAAGGCCGGTACAGCTGGCTGAAGGCACCCCGGTATGATGGAGAGCCCTGTGAAGTGGGTCCTCTGGCCCGGGTCCTCGTGGCATATGCCAGAGGGGACGAGACCTTTCAGAAAGTCGTCAACAGCACCCTGCAGAAACTCGATCTCTCCTCTTCCGCTCTCTTCTCCACCTTGGGCCGTACCGCAGCCCGCGGGCTGGAAACCCTGGCCATCGGCGATACCATGGAAGGGTGGGTCATGGAGCTGGTGGGCAACCTCAAAAAAGGGAATACCAAGACCTGTGAATCGTGGACCATGCCGGACAGCGGCAGAGGATGCGGGCTCAATGATGTGGCAAGAGGTGCCCTGGGCCACTGGATCGAGATTGAAGACAAAAAGATCAAGAACTACCAGTACGTGGTCCCCTCCACCTGGAACTTAGGACCCCGTTGCCAAAACGGCAAACTGGGACCGGTGGAATCGGCCCTCATCGGGACCCCGGTTGCGGACCCCAAAAGCCCCCTGGAGATCCTCAGGACGGTCCATTCATTCGATCCCTGCATCGCATGCGCTGTCCATGTCATCGACCCGGATTCCAACCAGGTATATAAGGTCCGAGTCCTGTAACCGCTGAAAACCTATCCCGCTTCCAAAGCCCGCCTCCCTTGCGTGGCTTCCAAGGGGGCGGGCTTTTTTCTTTCATCATGGTCTACGGCCTGTTATATTTCCCCTATTTTCACTCCGTCTTCTTGGAGAGGCCTTGGATTTATGAAACCTGTCAGCAGATTGCCGGGTCCCGAAAGCTGGTTGAGGTTTATCGTCTACCACCCCTGGAAGATCATCTTTTCACTATCGGTGATCACCATTCTTTTCGCCATTCAGATACCCAAACTCCACTTTGAGACATCCATCTACGATCTCACCATAGAAGACCTTCCCAAAACCGTTGAGTACAATGCATTTAAAAAGGATTTCGGGTGTGAGGAAATCATCCTGATTGTAGCCAGGACAGGAGATGTCTTCCTGCCGGAAACCTTTGGTCAGATCGAGAAACTGGCCGACAGGCTTGCCGGGGTCCAAGGGATAAGGCGGGTCATCAGCCTCCCGGGTATCCGCAAGGCCATGGATATTACAGACAAGTGGGACCTTGAAGGCTTCAAGAAAACCCTGGGGCCCATCACCCTGTTCGAACGAAATATCCTCTCTGAGGACGGGAAAACATGTGTGATTTCCCTCATACTTGAGGATATCCGGGAAAAAGACCGCGTTATCGACGCGGTGAAGCAGATCCTTGAACAACAGCAGGGGTTTGTGAGCCTGTATCAGATCGGAATGCCCATTGTCTCCAGGGCCCTGGCGGAATTCACGGAAAAGGATTTTGTAAGGCTGCCGCTGATCACGTTTTCCATCATTCTGTTGGTGCTGTTCTTATTTTTCCGCAATATCCGTGGGATACTGATTCCCTCAGGGTCAGTTCTGACCGCTCTGGTATGGACGTTCGGGCTCATGGCATTGACCCGCACCCCCCTCTCCCTCCTGACCATGATCGTCCCCATTTTTCTCATCGCGGTGGGCACCGCATACTGCATGTACATTTTTCCACAATATGCGCATGCCGCCCGGACCGCGCCCACACCAAAAGAGGCGGCCCTGAACACCTTTTTAAAGATCGGCTTTCCCACCGCCCTCGCCGTGATGACCACAACCATCGGCCTGGGCTCTCTGCTCATCAACAAGGTCAGTGAAATTCGGGCCTTTGCCCTGTTTTCATGTTTTGGCATCCTTTCCATGTTGATCATCATGCTCACACTCCTCCCGGCCGTCATCGGATTGATGCCTTTTCCAAAAAAGGACAGGACCGCGGTCGACCGAGGTGGTCACGGTCTTATTGATCGGGTCCTGAATGCCATTATCCATATCAATCTTCATCATCAAAAGATCACCCTCTCCATCATTGCCGCCATCGGCATACTCGGCATCATAGGGCTGTTCAGGATTCAGGTGGAGACCAATCCGGTCGATTTCTTCAAGGACGACACCCCTGTGGCCAAGCATTTCTCGGACATCTCCCGGGACATGGCCGGCAGTTTCCCCGTCAACGTGGTCATTGGCAGCAAAGAGAGTGGATACTTTGAGGACCCGGATCATCTTCTAACCATCGACCGGCTCCAGCGGTTTTTGTCCTCATTGAACGGGGTGGACAAAACCATCTCCTTTACCGACTATCTCAAACTAATCAACTACGCCACCAACCAGTACAAAGCGGATTTCTACACTCTGCCTGAAGAGCCCTTTGAGGTCAGGATGCTGGTGAACAGCTTCAAGACCATGCTGGGCCAGGACATGCTGGCGCGGTTCATGAACGGGGATTTCTCCAGGACAAACATCGTGCTCAGGACCCATCT
>JAWLET010000083.1:0-9875 GCA_041685955.1 Desulfobacteraceae bacterium
TGTTCATGTGGAAAGGCCGGGGCTCATACGGTACAGGAACGGCATAGAGCGCTCAGGATTTTGCAGCATCAAATATCAGTCCGTTGACGCCTCAATTTTTTTACTGCTGGATCCCTTGCTCTTTTTTTTATGTGATTTTCCCTGTTCATCTTCCGGGAGGAGCTGCAATATGGCCGTCATGGCCCCATCTCCATTCCTGAAGCCCTTTTTTACAATCCGGGTATAGCCGCCCGGCCTGTCCACATAACGGCTTTTCAGTTCATCAAAGAGCTTATGGGTAACCTGCTTTTCCTGGATATACGCGAGGGCCTGGCGCCTGGAATGCACATCTCCCCGTTTGGCAAGGGTGATCATTTTTTCTGCAATGGGCCGAACCGCCTTGGCCTTGGCGTCTGTTGTTTCCAGCTGTTCATGTTTGAAAAGGGAAGTTACCATATTTCTCAGCATCGCCCTCCGGTGGCTTGGATTGCGTGCCAGTTGATTTCCTGCCTTCCTGTGCCTCATTTCCCTGTTTCCTTTCCGTTGGTCATGCTTCCATTGTCCGTTGATACGGCTTAGGGCACCTTGTTTTCTATCTGATTTTCCTTTGCGGCTTCTTCGTCTTCCGCATCACCTTTGCCGCTTTCCTCGGCCTCTTCGCCTGGCTGTTCTTCCTCAGGCGGTTCAGCTTGCGGGAAATTTTTGAGTTTCATGCCTAAGGACAGCCCCATTTCCTCCAGTATGGCCTTGATTTCGTTTAAGGACTTTCTTCCGAAATTTTTGGTCTTCAGCATGTCGGCGTCCGTCTTCTGTACCAACTCTCCGATGAGTTTGATATTGGCATTTTGCAGGCAGTTGGCAGAGCGCACAGACAACTCAAGGTCGGAAACAGGCCGGAAAAGGTTTTCATTCAGCTTTTCTTTCTCTTCCTCTTCTTCCTCTTCTTCCGGCTCTGGTTCTTCCTCAAAATTGATGAACGGATTCATCTGCTCTTTAAGGATCTTGGCGGCATTGGCCACGGCATCTTCGGGTAAGAGGGTCCCGTCAGTCCACACTTCCAGCGTCAGTTTGTCGTAGTCGGTAATCTGGCCGACCCTGGCATTGGTGACGATATAATTGACTTTTTCAATACAAGAAAACACCGCATCAATGGGTATGAAGTCCAGGTCCATGTCTGCGGGTTTATTTTTTTCCGCAGGCACATAGCCTTTTCCCACGTTGACCACCATTTCCATATTGAGATTGGCTTCCCGGTTAAGGGTAGCGATATGTTGCTGGGGATTCAGGATCTCTACCAACCCGTCCGTCTCAATGTCCGCTGCCGTGACAATGCCTTCACCCTCCCGATGCAAGCGGATAACTGCTGTTTCCACATCCAGGAGCTTAATCCGAACTTCCTTGAGATTCAGAATAATATCCGTTACATCCTCCAGTACCCCGGGGACGGTGGAAAATTCGTGAAGGACTCCATCAATTTTGACTGAAACAATGGCCGCACCCTGAAGGGAAGACAATAAAATACGTCTTAAGGCATTACCGATGGTAATGCCGAACCCCCTCTCCAGCGGTTCACACACGAATTTTCCGTAACGGTCCGAATAGCTGTCCTGATCGATCTCAATCCTTTTCGGTCTGATAAGCTCGCGCCAGTTTTTGCTTCTTAAGTTGCCCAAAAAAGCCTCCCCATTATTTCGTTGACAATTTTTGATTGACCCTTTTCCATGGGGTCAATCACTGATGCCTGTCTATGACATCTTATTTTGAGTACAGTTCAACGATGAGTTGTTCCTGAATCGGCATAGTGAGATCTTCTCGATTGGGAAGCGCTTTCAGTGTTCCCCTGAATTTGTCCTTTTCAACTTCAATCCACTCTGGAACACCCCTTCTGACAACGGTTTCCATCGCCTCCACAAGCTGGGGCACTTTTTGACTCTTTTCTTTTATCTCCACAACATCACCTGGTTTGACCCTGTAGGAGGGGATGTTGACTTTCTTATGATTTACCATAAAGTGACCATGCCTGACAAATTGTCTTGCCTGACTCCGTGAAACCGCAAACCCCATTCTGTAGACGATATTATCCAAGCGCGATTCCAGTAACATCAAAAGGTTTGTCCCTGTAATCCCTTTTTGTTTATCCGCGCGGTAATAGTAGCCCCTGAACTGTTTTTCCAAGACACCGTAAATTCGCTTGACTTTCTGTTTTTCCCTAAGCTGGATCCTGTAGTCGGAAACCTTTCCCCCACGCCGCTGACCATGCTGTCCGGGCGCATAGGCCCTTCTCTCGAACGCGCATTTGTCGCCGTAGCAACGGTCGCCCTTTAAATAAAGCTTCAGATTCTCCCGTCGGCACAATCTGCATAACGAATTGGTATATCTGGCCAAAATAGCCCCCCTGCAATGGTTATGTTCTCTTGCTTTTATATGGTTCAGTTCGGGCAAGTTGCCCGTTACACCTCGAAATCTCTTATGCCCACCCCTTCTGGGAAGTCTGGCATACCACTCCCTGTGGTGGGTCTTCTACCGTCCTTCTTTATACCCGGCGTCTTTTGGGGGGACGGCACCCATTATGGGGGATGGGCGTCACATCCCTTATGACGGTAACCGTAAATCCCTCCACCTGAAGTGAACGTAACGCGGCTTCTCTCCCCACGCCCGGTCCCTTCACCTGAACCTCGGCAACCCGCATACCCTGGTCCATGGCCTGCCTGAGGGCATCTCTCCCCGCAAGCTGAGCTGCGAACGGAGTGCTTTTTCTGGAGCCCTTGACCCCACCCCTGCCCGCACTGGATTGACCGATGACATTTCCGTGGGGATCGGTAATGGTCACGATGGTGTTATTAAAGGTCGACTGTATGTGAACGATTCCCGTGGGAATGTTCTTTTTTTCTTTTTTGGCCTTGCCTTTCTTTTTTCCAGTCCTTGCCATATAATTCCCTCAGATCCTATTTTTTCCTTTTTGACATTACCGCCCTGCGGGGTCCTTTGCGGGTTCTGGCGTTGGTGCTCGTCCGTTGCCCCCGTACCGGCAGACCCCGTCGGTGCCTCAGTCCCCGGTACAGGCCCAGATCCATTAACCGCTTTATGTTCATGGATACTTCCCGTCTGAGGTCTCCCTCCACCCGGAATTTTTCATCAATGATATTTCTGATCCGGGTAATCTGTTCCGAGGTCAGGTCGTCGGAATTGGTATCCCAATTGACTTGTGCCTCGGTCAGTATTTTCTGAGCAGAGGTCCTGCCAATGCCATAGATATAAGTCAGCGCCACTTCCATCCGTTTCGCTTTTGGTAAATCAACACCCGCAATCCTTGCCAATCTCCAACTCCTCTTTAATTAATGGTCTTTAACCAGTTCGCAGCCTTTTTACTTCCCTCGGGTAACGGCCCTTTCCAGGGTGACCCTCAAATAAAAACATGCTTACACCGATTGGTCCCCAACCCATAAAAAAGGATGAGGTGCGCGTTTTCAATGCCGGATCAGCCCTGTCGTTGCTTATGTCGAGGGTTTTCACAGATGACCCGTGCAACACCCTGTCGCTTGATGATTTTGCATTTTTTGCATATCTTTTTTACAGACGGTCTGACCTTCATGATGAAAAACTCCTTCCGGTATAAGGTTTGGGTCCCCTGTCAGATGAGAACAGGATTACAGCTTCTCCCGGTAAACAATTCGGCCTCTGGTTAGGTCGTAAGGGGAAAGCTCCACAAAGACCTTGTCTCCGGGGAGGATTTTGATGAAATGTTTTCTCATTTTTCCCGAAATATGGCCTAAAACCCGGTGCCCGTTTTTGAGTTCAACCCTGAACATGGCATTGGGCAACGTCTCAATGACAACCCCTTCTACCTCAATGGCCTCTTCCTTGGGCATATACTATTTTCCACCAGCATGCGGATAGGCCGTAGGCCGAAGGGCACAAAGGACCCTCCTTTTCCGCTATAGAATTGTTTATCTTGTCTTACCCAAACCCTTTTTCATAAAGCCTTCGTAGTGTCGAGTCAACATGTGAGATTCGATCTGATTTGTGGTGTCCATGGCCACGCCCACCACGATCAACAGGGCGGTTCCCCCAAAATAAAAGGGCACATTCATATGGTGAATCAGGATATTGGGTAAAACACAGACGGCTGATACATAGATGGCGCCTGAAAACGTCAGCCTTGTGAGCACCCTGTCAATATACTCGGCTGTATTTTTACCGGGTCTGATTCCGGGAATAAACCCGCCCGACCTTTTCATGTTATCGGCCACGTCCACCGGGTTGAAATGAACGGCCGTATAAAAATAACAGAAGAAAAATATGAAAATCACGTATATGAGAATATAGACAATATGCCCGGGATTCAGTGCGTTCACAATGCTCTGGAGCCAGGGAAACTGGTCCTCACTCAAAAAGTTGGCAATGGTGGCAGGGAACATGATAATGGATGATGCAAAAATCGGTGGAATCACCCCGGCCGTATTCACTTTCAGGGGGATGTGCGTGGCCTGCCCCCCATACATCTTTCGCCCTACCACTCGCTTGGCATACTGAACCGGTATCCTTCTTTGTCCCCTTTCCACAAAAACGATGGCCCCCACCACCGCGATCATGAGGGCGACCAGCAGGACCATGAAGAAGGGAGAGAGTTCGCCAGTACCCATCAGCCTGAAACTATTGGCCACGGCTACCGGGAACCCGGCCACGATCCCGGAAAAGATGATGAGCGAAATACCATTGCCGATCCCTCTCTCTGTTATCTGTTCTCCCAGCCACATCAGAAAAGAGGTTCCGGCCGTCAGCGTGATCACGGTGAGCAGTCTAAAGCCCCATCCCCCCACAGGGACCACCATAGCCCCGCCCGGACTGGTCATGTTCTCAAGGCCCACTGCGATCCCGAACCCCTGGATCATGCTCAGAAGTACGGTGCCGTACCGAGTGTACTGGGTAATCTTTTTCCGGCCCTGCTCCCCTTCCTTTTTCAGTCGTTCCAGGTAAGGGACCACCACGGTCATAAGCTCCAGAATAATGGAAGCACTGATATAGGGCATGATTCCCAAGGCCATTACAGACATCTGGCTCAGTGCTCCGCCTGAAAACATGTCAAACAGGCCGAAAAGGGTTCCTTTTCTTTCACTGAAAAAGGCTGCCAGGGCCGCCGCGTCTATCCCGGGTGTCGGGATATGGCATCCGACGCGATATACCGCCAACATAAAAAGGGTGAAAAAGATCTTCTTTTTCAGCTCCGGTATCTTGGGAATATTTTGAAACCCGCCAATCATCGATTCAACTCCGGTCAACGATGTTCGTTATCCGCATACGGTCCTGGACGGCAGGAGATAACGGGTCGATCAGACAATCTCCACCCGGCCTCCGGCGGCCTCTATTTTTTCTCTCGCGGTCTGGCTTGTCTTGTGAACTTTGACCACCAAGGGTCGGGAAATCTCTCCATCGCCCAGCAACTTGATACCGTCTGCTCTCTTCTTGGCCAACCCCGAGGCCTTCAATGCATCAAAGTCAATGTGTGCATCCGATTCAAATCGGTCCAGGTCCGCTATATTAATAATGTTATATACTTTCCTGAACTGGTTGTGAAAGCCGCGCTTGGGAAGCCGTCGCTGGATGGGCATCTGGCCGCCTTCGAAACCGGGCCTGGTCCTGCCGCCGGATCGGGAGAGCTGTCCTTTATGCCCCCGGCAGGAGGTGCGGCCATGTCCGGAACCGACGCCTCTTCCTATCCGTTTTTTTTTCTTTCTGGACCCTTCGGTGGGTGACAACTCATGAACTTTCATCGCTTTTCCCCATATCTCAATCGATCTTGACCAGGAACGAGACCTTCGCAATCATGCCCCTCACGGCGGGTGTATTCTTCAACTCCACTGATTTGTGCAGCTTGGTCAACCCCAGTCCCTTCAAGGTTTCACGGATTTTTTTGGTTTTGCCGATCCCGCTCTTGACAAGCGTTACTTTAATAGATTCACTCATAACGATTACTCTTTCAAATAGATGGCCAAAAAAGAAGAACCTTAATGCAAAAGGCTTCAGGCGTTTAGTTCTTCCACTATCTTTCCTCTGTGAGATGCAATGGTCCGGGGGCTGCGAAGGGTGCGAAGACCCTCTATGGTGGCCCTCACCACATTATGCGGATTATGAGAGCCCAGACATTTGGTCAGGATATTCTGGATGCCCGCTGCCTCCAAAACCGCTCGCACCGCACCGCCGGCGATGAGTCCGGTTCCGGGTGCGGCCGGTTTCAGAAGCACCCGGCCCGCTCCCCATCGTCCGGTCACTTCGTACGGGATGCTGGCCTCCTTCAGGTTCACCGCCCCCATATCCTTTTTGGCTTTTTCGATTCCTTTTCTGATGGCTTCCGGTACCTGGTTGGCCTTTCCCAGGGCACTCCCGACCATTCCGTTGCCGTCTCCCACCACAACAATGGCACTGAAACTGAACCGTCGGCCGCCCTTGACCACCTTTGCCACCCTGTTGATATGGACCACTTTTTCAATTAACTGGACTTCGTCGTCGCCTTCGAACAATGGCCTTCTCCCTATCTTACCACGTGTTACGGGTTATGACCCCGCTGAGCGGGGCTGATTTTCCAAGTACATCGCAGTCGGAGCAGTTTACGCCTGTTTTCAACAACAGGGACCGGTTAAAATTCCAGACCCTTTTCCCGGGCCGCATCAGAAAGGGTCTTGACCCGGCCGTGATAAAGAAAGCCGTTTCGGTCAAAGGACACCTTTTTGATCTCTTTTGCCAGTGCCAGTTCGGCAATGGCTGATCCCACAAGTGCCGCCCCTTTTTTGTTCCCACTGTCTTTTCCAACGTCGGTGCGGAGATCCCTGGACAGTGAGGACGCCTGAACAAGCGTTTTTCCCTCGGTGTCGTCAATGATCTGCGCATAAATATGCTTAGCGCTCCTGAAAACAGTCAGGCGAGGTCGCTCCTGGCTCCCCTTGACTTTTCTTCGCACCCTTTTTTGTCGCTTCAATCTTTTTTCTGATCGACTTACAAAACCCATACCGGCAACCTCTTTACTAATCGTCCAACTTTTTACTATTTGGCGCCCGCCTTGCCCGCCTTTCTCCTGATCATCTCGTCCGTATATTTGATCCCTTTACCTTTATAAGGCTCCGGCGGTCTCAGACCACGTATCTTGGCGGCTGTCCTGCCCAAGAGTTCCTTGTCGCTTCCGCTCAAAGAGATCTTTGTTTTTTCTATGCTGGCATCTATTCCATCGGGCAGGTCAAAATTTACCGGGCTTGAATATCCCACATTAAAGACCGCGGTCCGCCCCTTCAATTCGGCCCTGTATCCTACGCCCACAATCTCAAGCGATTTTTCAAATCCTTTTGTCACCCCTGTTACCATGTTAAACACCAAGGCGCCGAAGAGACCGTGTAAGGCATTGTCTTTCCTTGTTGTACCGTCCACGGAAACCGATATGATGCCGTTGTCCGCTTTGATGTGGATCTTGGGATGAATGGTCCTGGTCAATTCGCCCTTGGGGCCTTTCACAGAAAGCCGGTTCCCCTGTACGTTGACCTCAACATCTTTTGGTATCGGAATGGTCCGCTTGCCTATGCGTGACATCCAAAATCTCCCTCATTTTCAGATTGATATATCCTGCGGCCGATTACCATACAGCGCAAAGGATTTCCCCACCGACCTTCTCTTTTTTGGCTTCTTTGTCCGACATCAATCCCTTGGATGTGGAGACAATGCTGATGCCATATCCGTTTAAGGCCTCGGGAATCTCATCGTGTTTTTTGTATACCCGGCAGCTCGGCTTACTCACCCGCTGAAGTTGCTCAATGATGGGGTTCCCTTCATTGTCATATTTCAAAAATACCCGTATATAGCGGTGCTGACCGTCTGAAATAATCCTGAAATTCTTGATATAGCCTTCGGATTTGAGCACCTTGGCCACATTGATCTTCAATTTTGAGCTGGGGATGTTCACCAGTTCATGTGACGCCCTGAGGGCATTTCTTATCCTGGTCAGCATGTCAGCCAGTGGGTCCGTCATTGTCATTATTTGCCTTGCTCCCTACATTAAAAAAACGTTTACCAACTCGATTTAACCACTCCCGGGATTTGACCCTTTGACGCCAAATTCCTGAAACAGATTCGGCAGATCCCGAATTTTCTCAGAAAAGCCCGGCTTCGCCCACATATGGGGCACCTGTTGTATTGACGTGTGGAAAATTTTGGTTTTCTTGCGGCCTTCACTATGAGTGATGTCTTTGCCAAATCATTCCCCTCTTTACCTGCTTTTTTGTTAACGCCTGAACGGCATCCCCATCTGTTCCAGCAAAAAGCGACCTTCCGCATCCGTTTGTGCCGTGGTCACGATGGAGATGTTCAAACCTTTGATTTTATCGATTTTGTCATAATCGATTTCAGGGAAGACAATGAAATCCTTAATCCCGATGCTGCAATTGGCACGACCGTCAAAAATTTTCCCTGAAATCCCTCTGAAGTCCCGGACCCGTGCCAAGGCCGCATTGAAAAGTTTGTCCAGGAAATCGAACATCCGTTCCCCCCGTAACGTCACCGCACATCCGATGGGCATGCCCTCCCTCAGCTTGAACCCGGCAATGGACTTTCTGGCCTTGGTGACCACCGCTCTCTGGCCGGCGATCAGAGTGAGTTCTTCCACAGCGGCGTCCAACAATTTGATGTTCTGGGTGGCTTCACCAAGGCCCATATTTAAAACAACCTTTTCGAGGCGCGGCACCGCCATGATAGTGGTATACCCGAACTCCTTGGTCATGGCCGGTACCACTTCCGAATGGTATTTATCCTTTAATCGAGACAACGAAACCCCTCCACACTTTCCTGATGCTTATTCCCGATGGCCTTCCATATGCTTAAACAGACAATTTTGCCCTGAGGTCCTGCGGATTACGTCTCAACGTAACCGCTACTTCTCGTCCATGGATTCGCCGCACTTCTTGCAAACGCGAATCTTAGAGCCGTCTTCCAGTCGATGCATTCCGATCCTCGTGGGCTCGGTGCATTTATCGCAGACAGCCATAACATTGGAGATTTTCAGCGGAGCTTCCTTTTCAATGATACCTCCCTGAGCGGTTTGCGCGCTTGGCTTGGCATGTCGTTTAATCATATTCAGCTTTTCGACAATCACACGCTGCTTTTCCACATCCACGTTCAGCACCGTGCCGATCTTCCCCACTTCTTTACCGGTAAGGATGATGACCTTGTCATTCTTTTTGATCCTTGGGTGTTTCTTGCGCACTTTTATCGCTCCCGTCTGCGAATTCCCGGCTCCCCTTCAGCCCCGGTTTACAGTACTTCGGGGGCCAGGGAAATAATTTTCATGAATTTCTTTAATCTCAACTCCCGTGCCACCGGTCCGAAAATTCTGGTCCCGATAGGCTCCCTCTGCTGGTTTATGAGGACCGCAGAGTTGTCATCGAACCGGATGTAGGATCCGTCCAGTCTACGGATCTCCTTGGCCGTTCTCACAACGACTGCTCGGACCACATCTCCCTTTTTGACCTTGGAATTGGGCATGGCCTCTTTCACGGTGACCACAATGACATCTCCCACACTGGCGTATCTCCGTTTGGATCCGCCCAGCACTTTTATACAGGAGACAACCTTGGCGCCGGAATTGTCAGCTACCTTTAATTTTGTTTCAGTCTGTATCATCCCATCTGCTCCGATGGCCGATTATGTGGGCGCCTGGGTCCCACTCAGCTCTGGATATGACTCTTTTCAATGCGCTCACTCACCCGCCATCTCTTGTTTTTGCTGATCGGCCTGTTCTCAGTGATTCTTACTTTATCGCCAATGGCGCAACTGTTCCGGGGATCATGGGCCATATATTTGGACCGGCTTCTGATGTATTTTTTGTAGATAGCATGTTTCGTCAGCCGTTCCACCAGGAC
>JAWLET010000084.1:0-9274 GCA_041685955.1 Desulfobacteraceae bacterium
TTTTTTTATATCAAAAAACGAAACAGATGGTCAAAGAGAATGAAGCATCGAATCCATAGACATCTTATTATCGACATTATCAGCGCAATCTCGCTGCATGCGGGATTGCTTTGCCTTCTTGTCCTTGTCGGAGGCGCCAGAAGCCCGGGCCTGATAATGTAACCGTTCCCCAAGCACTTTTTAAAACCGTTATCAGGCCCGCCTGATAACGGTTTTTTTTTGATCAAAACATTTTTTTTAAACCGGGAGAAAGGTCATGTCCGAACAGATCCTGCTTTACGACACCACCCTGAGGGACGGAACTCAAGGGGAGTACGTCAACCTGTCTGCCGAGGACAAATTCAAAATCGCCCGAAAGCTGGATGACTTTGGCATTCACTACATCGAAGGGGGGTGGCCGGGTTCCAATCCCAAAGACGTCCGGTTTTTCGACATGGTTCGCAACTGTCGGTTCGAGACATCCCGTCTGTCGGCCTTTGGCAGTACCCACAGGCCCGGGACCCCGCCCGAAGCGGATCAGAACATCCAGGCCCTTTTGAAGGCGGAGACCCCGGCAGTTACCGTTTTCGGCAAGTGCTGGGACCTGCATGCCTCCGGAATCCTGGGCATATCCCTGGACGAAAACCTGGATCTGATCCACGACACCATTTTGTATCTCAAAGGGGAGAGTCGCGAAGTCATTTTTGATGCAGAACATTTTTTTGACGGGTTTAAGGGGAATCCGGCTTATGCGCTCAGCACCCTGGAAGCCGCCCAAACAGCCGGTGCAGACCGGGTGGTCCTGTGCGACACCAACGGAGGCGCCATGCCGGACGACATCAGAACCACCATGGAAAACGTCACATCAAGGTTCCAGGTCCCCATAGGTATTCACACCCACAATGATTGCGGGCTGGCCCTGGCCAATTCCCTGATTGCGGTCTTAAGCGGGGCCACCATGGTCCAGGGGACCGTCAACGGCTACGGGGAACGGTGCGGGAATGCGGATCTGGTCGCCGTCATGGGCAACCTCCAGATCAAAATGGGGTTTCAATGCGTGCCAGAAGAAAACCAGGGACAGCTGACCGAACTGTCTCGATTTGTCAGCGAGGTGGCCAACATTCCGCCCTTTAACCAGCGCCCCTTTGTGGGGAAAAGCGCCTTTGCCCATAAGGGAGGGGTTCATGTAAGCGCCATCTTAAAACAACCCTCCGCCTATGAACATATCCGGCCTGAACAGGTGGGAAACCGGCGTCGGGTGGTGGTTTCGGATCTCTCCGGCAGAAGCAATATCGAATACAAATCCCGTGAGATGGGCGTCGCCCTGGGCGGAAACGGATACAGCAGCGAAAAGATCGTCAGGGAAATCAAGCGGCTGGAAGATGAAGGATATCAGTTTGACGCGGCTGAAGGCTCTCTGGAGCTGTTGATCCGGCGGGCCACCGGCCAGTTCAAGGATCCCTTTGCCCTTCAGTCGTTTCGAGTGACCACGGAAAAGGACGGGTCCGGGGAGAGCACCTCCCAGGCCACCATCAAGATCCGGGTGGGTGAAGATGATGAGATCACGGCGGCCGAAGGCGAGGGGCCGGTCAATGCACTGGATAATGCCTTGCGCAAGGCCCTGGCCACATTCTTCCCCAAAATCAGAGAAATGGGGCTGGTGGATTTCAAGGTGCGGGTCATTGACGGGAGTGAGGCCACCGCGGCCAAGGTCAGGGTCCAAATCGAATCCCGGGACGCCAGAGAGATCTGGACCACCATCGGGGTATCAGAGAACGTGATCGAGGCCAGTTGGCAGGCCCTGGTGGACAGTGTGCACTATAAACTGCTGAAAGAGATTCGGGGTTCGGAAAACCTAAGCGACAAAGGACCGGGGACCAGTTCGTCCCCTGGTTTCGGGGAAAGGTGATTCTCCCCGTTGAAATCATGATCCATAAACCACATAAAAACAAAGAGGGAAACGCCGCCGCAGATCATTTCATTCTGCGGCGTGTCCTTGCAAGCGATTCTGCACGATCCTGTGATCACAACCGGCACACCCCGGTGGTGCCGCCTAAACGCATACGCGCTTTAGGGAAAGCAAATCAATTGTAAGGAGGTAACAATGGAAAACCGGATTTACATATTGGATACCACCCTCAGGGACGGCGAACAATCCCCCGGGGCGAGCATGAATGCGACAGAGAAACTTCAACTGGCGAGACAATTGGAGAAATTGGGCGTGGATGTTTTGGAGGCAGGGTTTCCGGCTTCGTCTCAGGGAGACTTTGAATCGGTACGGATGATCGCCCAAAAAGTCCGAAACGTCCAGGTCACAGCCCTTGCCAGGACATCCAGGGATGATATTGACAGGGCCTGGGAGGCCGTCAAGGAGGCCGCCGACCCCAGGATTCATACCTTTATCGCCACATCCGA
Source organism: Desulfobacteraceae bacterium (assembly GCA_041685955.1). Taxonomy (GTDB): domain Bacteria; phylum Desulfobacterota; class DSM-4660; order Desulfatiglandales; family Desulfatiglandaceae; genus JAIPDZ01. The sequence continues at coordinate 2,395 of JAWLET010000084.1, forward strand.
TCTCCATTTGAAGCACAAGCTGAATATGGATCGGGACCAGGTGATTCGAGAGGCGGTTGACGCGGTAAGGTATGCAAAGGGCTTCACGCCCAATGTGGAGTTCTCAACAGAGGACGGCACCCGATCGGACCGGGACTATCTCTGTCAGGTATTCGAGGCCGTGATCGAGGCCGGGGCCACCACAGTCAATCTGCCGGACACGGTAGGGTATGCAATTCCCGAGGAATTTTTTCAACTGATTACTTATGTCAGAGCGCATACCCCCAATATCCATAAGGCTGTGATGAGTGTCCACTGTCATAATGATTTGGGTCTGGCCACTGCCAACACCCTGGCAGGCATCAGGGCCGGTGCGCGCCAGGCGGAGGTGACCATAAACGGCATCGGCGAGCGGGCGGGCAACACCTCTCTTGAAGAGGTGGTGATGACACTCCATACCCGGAGGGATATGATCAACCTGACCACCTCCATCAACGCAAACGAGATTCATCCCACCAGCAGACTCACCTCCCTGATCACCGGCGTGGTGGTGCAGCCCAACAAGGCCATTGTGGGGGCGAATGCCTTTGCCCATGAGGCCGGAATTCATCAGGACGGCGTTTTAAAAAACCCGATGACCTATGAAATCATGAAGCCCGAAACCATCGGTCTGTCCAGGAACCGCCTGGTACTGGGCAAGCATTCGGGAAGACACGCCTTCAGGGATAAGCTGCATCAGATGGGGTATGAGCTTTCCAGTGAGGAACTGAACCAGGTTTTCCAAAAGTTCAAGGAATTGACCGATAAACGAAAAGAAATCCTGGAGGAAGATGTGGAGGCCCTGGTGGCCGAGGAGATCCTCCGGGTTCCGGATAAATATGAGCTGTGCTATCTCAACGTGGTAAGCGGCACGGTTGAGGTCCCCACGGCAACGGTCAAACTCAAGATCGACGGCGAGGAGACCAAGCGGGCCGGGTTCGGCGTGGGCCCCATTGACGCCGCCTTTAACACCATCGCCAAAATGATCGGGAGCAACTCAAAGCTTATGCGCTTTTCAGTGAATGCCATCACCGGCGGCATGGATGCCCAGGGCGAGGTGACTGTCCGGTTGCAGGAAAACGGGTTGATAGCCCTGGGCAAGGGGGCTGATCCGGATATTATCACCGCGAGCGCAAAGGCCTATGTCAATGGTTTGAATCGTCTGGAGTACATGAAGAAGAACCCCAGGCTTTCACCCAACGAAGGGCTCCATTAGCAACAGAAAGTGGTATTGAACCGCCTGATAATAAAAACAATCTGATTGTGAAACAAGGATATAAGCAATGGCCATGACTCTGACTGAGAAAATCCTTGCAGCCCATGCCGGAAGAGCTTCCGTACATCCCGGCGACATCATCCAGGTTGATGTCGATCTGGCCCTGGCCAATGACATTACCGCCCCCTTGGCCATCGGGATGTTTAATGATTTTGGGATAGAAAAGGTGTTCGACCGGGAAAAGATAGCGCTTGTCCCTGATCATTTTGTGCCCAACAAAGACATCGAGTCGGCACAACAGGTGAAATTGACCAGGGAGTTTGCAAAAAAACACCATATAAAACATTTTTTCGAATTGGGTGAAACCGGTGTTGAACATGTCATCTTGCCGGAAAAAGGGCTTATCTCCCCGGGCGATCTGGTGATGGGGGCGGACAGCCATACCTGCACTTATGGTGCGCTGGGCGCCTTTTCCACAGGTGTAGGGAGCACCGATCTCGGTGCGATCCTGGCCACGGGCAGGACATGGCTCAAGGTACCTGCAACCATAAAACTAATTTACCAGGGAAAACTTCCGCCCTGGGTGGGGGGAAAGGACCTTATTCTTTATACCCTGAGTCTCCTGGGGGTTGCAGGTGCGGTATATCAATCCCTGGAATTTACCGGGGAGGTGATCGGGCAGCTTTCCATGGCCCATCGGTTCACCATGGCCAACATGGCCGTGGAGGCAGGGGCCAAAAACGGTATCTTTGAGCCGGATGAGATTACAAAGGCCTATATGAAAAACCGAGCTGACCGGCCCGGCCACTTTCTACACAGCGATCCGCATGCCGGTTACGAACAAAAGATCCGGATAACGGTCGATGACATGGTCCCCCAAGTGGCATTCCCCCATTCGCCCGATAATGTAAAACCCATATCCGAAGTGGATTCGATTCCACTGGATCAGGTTTTCCTGGGCTCATGCACCAATGGACGCCTGGAAGATCTGCGGGACGCCTCCCGTCTCATAAAGGAACGACAGGTGGCAGACGGGGTCAGGTTCATCGTTATTCCCGGATCTCCGTCCATTTATAAAGCTGCCCTGAAGGAGGGCATTATCGAGGCGTTTCTCGACGCCGGGGCCGTGATCGGTCCTCCCTGCTGCGGCCCCTGCCTGGGGGGTCACATGGGGATCCTGGCAGAGGGCGAACGAGCCCTTTCCACCAGCAACCGGAATTTTGTGGGCCGTATGGGACACCGCCACAGTGAAGTCTATCTGGCAAGTCCGGTGGTGGCGGCCGCGTCCGCGCTTATGGGGCGGATTGCATCCCCGCAAGAGATCCAATGATGGAGGCTGACAAAGGAATGAAAATCGAAGGAAGGGTGTGGAAGTTTGGGGATCATGTGGATACGGACCTGATTATTCCCGCGAGATATCTATACACATCAGATGGGCACGAATTGGCAAAATACTGTTTTGTGGATATAAGACCCGAGTTTGTCCAAGGGATACGGCCCGGAGACATTGTCGTGGCAGGCGTCAATTTCGGATGCGGTTCTTCCAGAGAACAGGCCCCCCTGGCAATGAAGGCGCTGGGGGTGGGTGCGGTTATCGCAAAGCACTTTTCCAGGATCTTTTACAGAAACGCCTTCAACATCGGCCTGCCCATCCTGGAATCCGAAACCGCAGTGGAGGCGTTTTCGGAGGGCTCAACAATTTCCGTGGACATGGAGACAGGGGAGATGAAGACCAGGGACCAGGAAACGGGCGTATTTGCCAAGCCCATCCCGGATTTTATGCGGGAGATCGTCCGGGCAGGAGGGCTGGTGGCGTATATCAAGAGAGAAGGCTCGTTCTGACACAGGGCCTCAACCAGGGAGGTGGAAGTGCGTGTTTCCCGACACACACGGAGCAGGTGCTTTTTTTTGAAAGGAGGTGTTTGTCATTAATCAAAACGGAGTAGACATATTCATACACAGCCTCACTGAGCAGGGAGTGGATACCATTTTCGGGTATCCGGGGGCAGCCATTGTGGAAGGAAACAGAGATCGTCCTTAAGGCCAACAGCAAACCCGATTACCGGGGCAGGCTGGAAAAGGAGCTTTCTGAAATGGCGGAATCAGAGATGTGGAAGGCGGGGGCCGCTGTTCGCAGCCTGAGGCCTGAAAACAGGAACAAGGAATAGAAAGGATCCCAACATGGAAAAACAATATACCATCGGCCTCATACCGGGAGACGGTACCGGTCCGGAGGTGGTTCGGGAAGGGGTCAAGGTTCTTGACGCCCTTTCCCGGGCCTACGGGCTTGATTTGGATTTCAAAAGCTTTGATCTGGGGGGGGAAAAATATCTTCAAGACGGCTCCCTGTTGGACCGCACGGTCCTGGATCAGCTTCGGAAAACGGACGCCGTCCTCCTGGGCGCTATCGGCCATCCTCGGGTGCGGCCCGGAATCCTGGAAACCAAGGTCCTCCTGAAATTGAGGTTCGAGCTGGATCTGTACATCAACCTGAGGCCCGTGCGCCTCTATCCCGGAGTCCGAACCCCCTTACAGGATAAAGGCCCTGAAGACATCGATTTTGTGGTGGTGCGGGAAAATAGCGAGGGCATGTATGCAGGGGGAGGTGGATTTTTCAAAAAGGGTCGACCGGACGAGGTGGCCATCCAGGAATCCATCACCACCCGTAAAGGAGTGGAGCGCTGCATCCGTTATGCCTTCGATTGCTGCAGGGCCCGGGATAAGGCCAGGCGGCTGACCCTTTGCGCCAAGACCAATGTCCTGGTGTATGAATCCGATCTGTGGGAAAGGGTCTTTCATGAGGTCCATGAGGAGTATCCGGATGTCACCATAAACTATCAGCATGTGGATGCCCTGTGCATGTGGATGATCAAAAATCCGGAGCAATTTGATGTGATTGTCACTTCCAACATGTTCGGGGACATCATTACCGATATCGGGGCCATGATTCAGGGGGGATTGGGAATTGCTGCAGGAGGAAATATTAATCCTCAAGGCCTGGCCATGTTTGAACCTATCGGGGGCTCAGCCCCCAAATATGCAGGGAAAAACTGCATCAACCCCTTGGCAGCCATCTGTGCGGTTCAGATGATGCTGTCCTTCTTGGGTGAGGACAAGGCTGCCTTGTCCCTTGAACGGGCCGTCACGGAAACGATTCAAGAACTGGAAAGCCTTGAGGCCGGAAACATGGGCCATACCACCGATGAGGTGGGCGACCTGGTGGTCAGCCATATCTGATCCCCGGGCTTAATTTCCGCCCGGCTGTGTAAAATATTTGAATACAAGGCCAACATATGGGATGCTGAACATATGGCAATGACCCTGCCCAAGCCCAAAAAAGGAGACACCATCGAGCTGACCCTGGAAAGCATGGCCAACGGCGGCAGTGCAGTGGGCCGGTTAAACGGGTTTGTCATTTTTGTACGGGGCGGCGTGCCCGGGGATGTGGTAAAGGCCCGGATTTATAAGAGGAGACGGACCCATGCAGAGGCCCGTCTCGAAGCAGTGATCCGCCCCTCGGACCATCGCATCCATCCCCCCTGTGCCTATGCCGGACATTGCGGAGGCTGCCAGTGGCAGCAGGTGGCCTACGACAGGCAACTCAGGTATAAGCAGGCCCTGGTCATAGAACCCCTGGCCCATATCGGGGGACTTACAGACGTGATTGTTCATCCGGTCATCCCGTCCAAAGACATATTCGGCTATCGCAACAAGATGGAATTTTCCTTCTCCGACCGCCGCTGGTATCTCCCCCACGAGTTGAAGAAACGGGACAAGGAAGGAAACTTCGCCCTGGGCCTTCACGTACCCGGAGCCTTTCAGAAGGTCATTGATATAGATAAATGCCTGCTTCAAAAAGAGACCGGCAACCGGATTTTGAGAGCGGTAAAAGAATATGTCAAAAAAAGCGGCATACCCGTCTACGGACTCAAAAGTCATGAGGGATTCTGGCGCTATCTTGCCATTCGATCCTCCGTGGCCCTTGATGAGTGGATGGTGAACGTGGTCACCTCAGGGGCGCGGCCTGAGGTGATCAGACCCCTGGCAGGCCTGTTGAATGACAGGATTCCGTCCGTAAAGACAGTGGTCAACAATATCAACCGGCGAAAAGCCTCCATCGCCGTGGGGGATACGGAAGAGATCATCTCAGGGCACGGGTATATCCTGGATCGGCTCGGAACCTTTACCTTCAGGGTCTCCGCCAACTCCTTTTTCCAGACCCATCCCCCTGCAGCAGAAAAACTCTACGAACAGGTACTGGCATACGCCCGCCCCCAGGGCCATGAAACGGTTCTCGATCTGTACAGCGGCACCGGGACCATCCCCCTGTTCTTTGCCCACCGGACCAAATCGGTGGTGGGCCTGGAACTGAGCCCCAGCGCGGTTTCAGACGCCCAAAGAAACTGTACTGAAAATCATATTCACAATTGTGAATTCCTCTGCGGCGATATCCGGAAAACCCTGAGCGAAATAGGCCAACGGCCCGATATCCTGGTCATAGATCCCCCCCGGGCGGGCATGCACAAGGACGTGCTGGACCGGGTCCTGGACCTGTCCCCGGAACGGATCGTCTACGTATCATGCAACCCCGCCACCCTGGCAAGAGACCTCGGCCACATGGTCCAGGACTATCACCTGCACGAAATCCAGCCCGTGGACATGTTTCCCAACACCTATCACGTGGAAGCAGTGGCCAGGTTGAGTCGGTGAAACCCCTTGACATCGCCCTGGAAACCATCACTCCACCCTTGACAGATTCTTCCTGTTCTGAAAATCTACACTTGATGCTTCCCAAAGAAGAGGCCCCCTCCTGTACCCACTGCCATAGTCCGGACGGGGTCATCAATTTCAAGGCCCTGGGATATTCAGCCGATCCGGCCATTTCCTATGGAAAACAATAATGGGCAAAACTTCATACTTGACAATAGGAAACATTCCTTGGAATAATAATTTGGATCTTGTTTTTATGATTCGTCGCCCTTTCAAATTTAAATCCTCCACTGATCAAAAAAGTGAGCCCTCATGACCATCACCAAAGCACATCTTAAAAACGTTATTGGAAACCGATTCGCCTTTTCTGCTGACCGCGCCTCCCTTTTCGTCAACACCCTTCTGGAAATCATGAAAAAGACACTTGAAAGCGGAGAAGATATTATGATCTCCGGCTTTGGCAAGTTCCAGGTCAAGGACAAAAACACCCGACGAGGCAGAAACCCCCAAACCGGTAATCACCTCACCCTGGATGCCAGAAGAGTGGTCACCTTCAGATGCTCAGAGGCGTTGAAACGAAGGATGAATGGACAATGAGGCTTCTTGGGCGCCGCTCACCTCACCGGTGATACGCCCCCTATGTTACTGGTCCTTGAAAGAGAGGTACGTAAGCCAGTTGAAAAATGTTCAATTTTGGTTTAGCTCAAGTCGAACATCCGCTCTTTCCGTCATTCCGGCGAAAGCCGGAATCCAGTGTTATCAGGCCCTTATCAAACCTCCGGACCCCGTTTTTCAACGGGGTGACGACTTTTTACGAATGCATCATACTCGAAATAAAAAAAGGGTGAATCGGTTCCAGCCGATTCGCCCTCTTTTTCTTACGCTTTACTGGTCGGGACGCGGGGATTTGAACCCCGGGCCCCCTGAACCCCATTC
>JAWLET010000084.1:9284-9807 GCA_041685955.1 Desulfobacteraceae bacterium
TCCCACCTTACGGTTACCCACAAAACCCAAATCCAGGATAAACTCGCAGATCATTACATGATTGGAGTGACCTAAAAGTCGAGTGGGGGTCACATAGGGGTCACAGAGCCCAAAAACCATAAAAAAAGCACTCAGGAGGCAATCCTAAGTGCTTGATTTTACTGGTCGGGACGCGGGGATTTGAACCCCGGGCCCCCTGAACCCCATTCAGGTGCGCTTCCAGACTGCGCCACGTCCCGAAAAATAAATTGACATTTTATAACACTTCCTGCTTTTGTCAAGAGATAAAAAACAGCCGAATCCCAAATGGCCTTGTCAGCCCGCGCAAAAAGAGATAGTATTGTTTATTAAATAAATGCTAAATCAAAGTGCACAGAGCACCCTATTCCCGCCTTACGGGGGTTGATTTCACCAGAGCATTGCGCCATGACCCACCCCAACTGCATAAACAACCGCAATATCAAGATTATTGCCAACTATGTCAGCGGTAGGATCGGGAGTTGGGGGTCACTCTTTGAGGGAC